>NZ_LGSU01001392.1 GCF_002260545.1 Hydrocoleum sp. CS-953
TTATTAATTATCCATAGAATCTATCTCTGCTAATTCTAACCATCTTTCTGTAGCAATATCTATTTCTTGACCTAAACTTTCGACTTTTTCATGGAGTTTTTGAACTTCACTTACTTCTGTGGGAGGTGCATTATAAAGTTTGTTTTCTGCCTCAGCTTTTTCAGCTTCTAACTGAGCAATTTTTTTCTCTAAATTCTGATATTCTCGCTTCTCTTTTGATGATAATTTTCTTTGCCCAGTCTTATCGCGAGAAACTCTTTCTGACTTTTGCTGTTTAGACTGACTTTCCTTTGGCTTTTCCTCAACTTCTACAGATTTTTTGTTTGCTGCTTCTACTTCCTTATAATCTAAATAAAGGGAATAATTTCCCGGATATTGTCGTAAATTTCCTACTGCTTCAAAAGCAAAAATTCTATCTACAGTTCGGTCGAGAAAATAACGATCGTGAGAAACTACAATTACACAACCATTAAACTCTTCAAGATACTCTTCTAATACTGCTAAAGTTTGTACATCTAAATCGTTAGTCGGTTCATCCAAAATCAAAACATTAGGGGCACTCATCAATACTTTTAACAGAAATAATCGTCTTTTTTCCCCACCAGAAAGTTTATAAACAGGAGCATATTGTTGAGTACCTGGAAATAGAAATCTTTCCAACATTTGAGAAGCACTAATTTGAGTACCATCTGATGTTTGAACAAATTCTGCCACATCTTTTATATACTCAATTACTCTTTGATTTTCAATGGCAGCATCCAGCAAATTTTCCGAATGTTGGTCAAAATAACCTATATGTATTGTTGCTCCTATTTCTACTTTCCCAGAATCAGGTTCAATCCTACCTGTAATAATATCCATTAAGGTTGATTTTCCCACACCATTACCACCAATAATTCCCACTCTATCTTCAGGCACAAATTCATAAGTNCTCAATTACTCTTTGATTTTCAATGGCAGCATCCAGCAAATTTTCCGAATGTTGGTCAAAATAACCTATATGTATTGTTGCTCCTATTTCTACTTTCCCAGAATCAGGTTCAATCCTACCTGTAATAATATCCATTAAGGTTGATTTTCCCACACCATTACCACCAATAATTCCCACTCTATCTTCAGGCACAAATTCATAAGTAAAATCTTTAATCAAGGTTCTACTATCGTAGGATTTAGAAACATTTTCTAACTCAATAACCTTTTTGCCAATTCGACGACCAGCAGTAGAAATATCCACCTTTCCTAATGCTTCTTTAAATTCTCTTCCTTGCATTTCTTCTATGCGTTGAATCCGAGCTTTTTGTTTAGTGCTACGAGCCTTCGGCCCCCGTTTCAACCATTCTAATTCCCGGCGTAATATTCCTTGATGTTTCTTTTGAGAACTAACAATTGAATCTTCAGCTAAAGCTTTCTTTTCTAAAAAGTAGGAATAGTTGCCAGAATAAGTAAAAATATCCCCTCTATCTATTTCCAGAATCTTATTAGTAACTCTGTCAAGAAAATAACGGTCGTGAGTAATTAATAAAATTGCTCCAGAAAAAGTATTTAAGTAACTTTGTAACCATTCTACAGACATAGCATCTAGATGGTTTGTTGGCTCATCCATTAACAAAACATCAGGTTCAGCAAGTAAGGCAGTCGCTAAAGCAATTCGTTTACGATAACCGCCAGATAAGTTACTAACTTTAGCATCAAAATCTTGAATTCCTAATTTACTGAGAATAATTTTTGCCTTAGTTTCTAACTCCCAAGCATTGGTAGAATCCATCTTTTGAGTTACTTCAGAAAAACGCGCCATTAAAAGATTATCTTCAGGATGATGAGCTAATTTTTCTGATAGTTCTTCGTACTCTTTTACCAGTGCCATTTGTTCGCCACTGTCGGCAAAAACCTGTTCTAAAACAGTATTATTTTCATCTAAATCTGGTTGTTGAGGCAAATAAATAATCCTCACATTTTGATTGACTAAAATTTGACCGCCGTCTGTAGGTTCCAAACCAGCAATCATTTTTAATAAAGTGGATTTTCCCGAACCATTTGTACCAATTAAACCAACTTTGTCACTAGGGTCTAAACTGAAATTGGCATCTTTTAAAATTTCTTTGATGCCAAAATCTTTTTTTACTGATTGAAGTGTGAATATACTCATTTTTTTATTATTAACTTGAGTGTTATAATAAACCGGGTTTGTGGGGGGGTAAATGTTAGTAAGTGGGGCATTTAAAACAAACCCGGTTTCTACAATTTTTTATACCTATACTACTGGATTTTATATTATACATCAATTGTAGCTTAAAGCCAAGGCGGTCATTTCAGTTATCAGTTAGCCTCTTGCAGAGGAACTGCGTTAACAGTTATCAGTACCTCTGCCTGTTTGCGCAGCATTCCGTAGGAAAGCCAGAGGCTTGAAATATTGAATATATTTTTTTCATCCCCTTGAAAGGGGAGGCTTGAGACCTTATTTTTTGGTCAGAAACTGTTGGATATAAAGATGATTTTTAATATTAGCTAATATACTAATCCTAAATGATTTGTGATCAAAAAAACTGTAGGGGTTTGGTCTCCAAACCCAAGATAAAATGGGATTGGGAAACCAAAGCACTACGATAAAATATTACAACCTATTTAGGATTGCTATAGCTGAATATTTACATTAAAAAGCAATTAAATATTGACTGGAATATAGTTTTCTTATCTAGGGGGTTTGGAGACCAAGGGGGTTTGGAAACCAAAACCCTACTTATTACAGAATTAATTTTTATTATGAATAGATATTAAAAATTAGTTGAAAAAGAAAACTTATGTATTGCTAGTTTCTTGATTAGGTAATAAGTAAATTATCCCTGAAATTATCGTTAAAGCAACAGAAATCCAAAACATAACTATTGCTATAGTTGCCCAAACTTTTGGTAAAGGAGCAATTAATAAAGCAATGGCGATAATTTGANGGTTAACTCCCGACCTAATATTAAAAATACTCCCCAGGCGGGAACTTTTCCTAATTCAATTAATGCTAATAGGGGTGCTAAAACTAATAATTTATCTACTAAAGGATCTAAAAATTTACCTAAGTCGGTAATTTGATTAAGTTTTCGTGCTAAATAACCATCTAAAAAATCTGTAGCTGAAGCAATTAAAAAGATAACTAAACATATCCAAAGATTTTGATTAGTTGGAGTCTTGAGAGTGTAAAGAATAATAGGTACTCCCAACAGACGAGAAAAGGTAATTGAGTTAGGTATGTTCATAATTAGAAGGAAGAAGGGAGAAGGGAAAAAGGAGTAAATATTATTATATAGCAATCCGGGCTTATGTTATAACATTTTATCGTAGGGGTTTGGTCTCCAAACCCTGGTCTTTAAACCCTGGTTTCTCAACCTAAGAGAAAAATCGCAATCCGCGCTTATATTGTAACATTTTATCGTAGGGGTTTGGTCTCCAAACCCTCATCTTTAAACCCTGGTTTCTCAACCTAAGAGAAAAATCGCAATTTGCGCTTATGTTATAACATTTTATCGTAGGGGTTTGGTCTCCAAACCCTCGTCTTTAAACCCTGGTTTCTAAACCTAAGATAAAAATCCCAATCTGCGATAAAATGTTATAACATTTTATCGCAGGGGTTTGGTCTCCAAACCCTCGTCTTTAAAGCTAAGAGAAAAATCCCAATCCGGGCTTATGTTGTAACATTTTATCGTAGGGGTTTGGTCTCCAAACCCTCTTCTCCAAACTCAAACAAAAATAGGATTTGGAAACCAAAATCCCTACAGTTTTTTTACAAGTAATTTATAATTGCTATATGTTAGTATATTCAGGCTATAGTCTAGATTTTAATTGAGTAATATTATTCCGCATAATCAATGATAAAAAAGTCTTTGTTTGTAGTCGGGCTTTAGCCATATTTATACTTAGGGCTAAAGCTCTACTCCGAACTTTAATTATAACTATTCAACCCGATATGATATAATTGCTAAAATTATTGAGATTGATTTTATTAGTTGAAATTATAATTATGTCTGTATCAAAAGAAGAAGCAAAGCAATTATTAGAACGTTTGATTTTTGATGATGAACGTCCTCAAGATTGGGTGCAAGATGTTTGGTGAATGAGTCCGACTTTGGGAGAAACTGCTGCGAAGTTGCTAGATGTTTTTGAGGTGTTAATTACATCTTGTCCGGAGGCTGAATTAAATGATGTAGTGCAAACTTTTGAAGCAGAATTATTGGAGGAAGATGAGGATATTTATTAATGGTACTTAGACATTTTTTGGAAGACAGAGCTATTTTCTTATAAATTCTATGATGCGTATGTTAATCTAAAATTAAAAAGCCAAATAACAATAACTGATTAAAATAGAACCTATAGAATTAACTTTTGCAGCGATCGCTACTTTGGCCTTGACAAGAGCTATGTAAAAAACTGTGGAAAAGTTTACTGAAATTTGATTTCCTCTCCAGAATATACAGACGTGGTTTTTAATCGTCTAACAAGGGGTAAAAATAATGGAACCTATAGAATTAAGTGTAGCAGCGATCGCCTATCCTTTTTTAGTTAAATATGTGGAAAAAGCAGGGGAGGGTTTAAGTGAAAAGACTTTTGAGCAAGCGGGTAAGTTATGGCAAAGAGTAAAAGCAATGCCTGAAAATACTTTTGCTGCTTTGAAACCTGCAGAAGATAATCCTTTTCCTAAAGATTTTGAGGCAGCAATACGGGAAATGGAGGCAGTTGCTAATCAAAACCCAGAACTTAACCAAGATATTATTGATGTGGTTGAGGTTGCTAGGGAGGAACATCCAGAATATCTGAAAAATTTGAAGGCGAAGTTGGAAGAAATAAAGTCTCAAGGAGTAACTGCTGAGAATATTAATGCTTTATTTCAGGGAAGCACTATTACTGGAAGTGCTGTAAATAGGGATAGTAATAATAATGTAGTTATTCAAAATCCCACGTTTCAGGGTGATGTTACCTTTTGACTGGAGTCGTCGGTAGGGGAACCGATCAAGAAAAGTACCCAATCTCAAAATCCTAACCAAAAATACAATATTCCTGGGGAGGAATGGTTAGACAATAAAGTTTTTGTGGGTAGGGAAAAGGAACTTGCCGAACTCCACGAATTGCTAAAAAATAATCAACGGGTTGCTGTTGCTTCTGTTTCGGGAATGGGAGGTGTGGGTAAAACGGAACTTTCCCGTCGATACGCTCTTGCTCATAAGTCTGCTTACCCTGGTGGTATCTGTTGGTTGGAAGTACCTGCGGAGAATGTCGGTATTCAGATACTCAGGTTTGCTCAGAATAATCTCCAACTTATTCTACCGGAGGAGGAAGATTTACTGGGAAGGTTACGCTACTGTTGGCAAAATTGGTCTGGGGGTGAGGCGTTACTTATTTATAATGATGTGACTGACTACGAAAGTCAGGTAAAGCCTTTTTTGCCTCCAGACTCTCGGTTTCGGGTACTGCTAACGACTCGTAAAAGTTTTGGTAAGGCGTTTCGGGAGTTGCCTCTGGATGTTTTGAAACCTTTGGCAGCGATGGAGTTGTTAAAGTCTATATTGGGTAGAGAAAGGGTTTTGCAGGAACCTTGGAAAGCAAGGGAGTTATTGAAATGGTTGGGTTATTTGCCTCTGGCGATCGAATTGGTGGGGCGGTATTTGGATGAGTATTGGGATTCTTTGAATAGGGATAATTTGGCTTTGACAAAAATGCTCCAGCGTTTACAGGGAAAAAGTCTCGAACATCGGGCAATGTCAGCTAATGAGTTGATTAATTATCCTCATGGTGTGGCAGAGGCGATCGCTTTGAGTTGGGATAGGTTGGATAAAAAGACTCAAGAAATAGGTTTGAGGTTGGGGTTGTATGCTTTGGCACCTATTCGTTTGTTGTTGGATGGGATAGAGGATGATGAGGAGTTGGAGGTGTGGGAAATTGCTATTGGGGATTTGGAAAATCTGCATTTGTTAAAGGGTGTTGAGTCTGGGGTTTATAGTTTGCATCCTCTGGTGCGGGAATTTTTGCAGATAAAATTGAGAGAATATTCGGAGGCGGATGAGTTGAAACGTCGTTTTGTTGTGGTAGCGGTGGAGGCAGCACGGGAAATTCCCAACATTACACTGAAGCAAGTTAAGGAATTTGAGGTTGATATTCCTCATATTGCAGAAGTGGCGGAACATTTGACTGAGTATTTGAGTTATAATGATTTGATTGGTATTTTTATTGGGTTAGGTTCATTCTATGAACGTCAAGGATTTTACCCCCAGGCACAACCTTGGTTAGAGAAGGGTAGAGAAATAGCAGAAAAACGGCTAGATAAAGATAATCCTGATGTGGCAACAGTCTACAACAACCTAGCAAATTTATATTATTCTCAAGGGAGATACTCGGAAGCAGAACCTTTATACCAACGAGCTATAGAAATCATCAAAATTGCCCTACCCGAAAATCATCCCAAACGTGCCACCCATCTCAACAGCCTAGCGCTATTATATGATTCTCAAGGGAGATACTCGGAAGCGGAAACATTGTACCAACAAGCCATAGAAATCGACAAAATTGCCCTACCCGAAAATCATCCATTCCTTGCCACCGACCTCCACAACCTAGCAAATTTATATCGTTCTCAAGGGAGATATTCGGAAGCAGAACCTTTATACCAACGAGCTATAGAAATCATCAAAATTGCCCTACCCGAAAATCATCACCACTTTGTCATCCACTTCAGCAACCTAGCAGAATTATATCGTCTTCAAGGGAAATACGGTGCAGCAGAACTCTTGTACCTCCAAGCTATAGAAATCGTCAAAATTGCCCTACCTGAAAATCATCCCCACTTTGCTACCTACCTCAACAACCTAGCTTTATTATATTGCGAACAAGGGAAATACGGTGCAGCAGAACCTTTGTATCAACAAGTCATCGAAATCGTTAAAATCGCCCTACCCGAAAATCATCCATTCCTTGCCATCCACCTCCACAACCTAGCACATTTATATTATTCTCAAGGAATATACTCGGAAGCAGAACCTTTGTTAAAACAAGCCATCGAAATCGACAAAATTGCCCTACCCGAAAATCATCCATCCCTTGCCACCCACCTTGGTAGTCTAGGACAATTATATCGTGTTCAAGGGAAATACGAAGCAGCAGAACCTTTGTTGAAACAAGCACTGGATATGTTTGAACAAACATTAGGTCAGGAACATCCTCATACTAAAATTGTGCGAAAAAATCTCCAACGTTGTCGCCAACAACAACAGAGCTAGACAGAGAGGGTGGAGAGTGTGGGGGGATAGAATCTTGCCTGCTCAGTTTTGCTGATAACTGATAACTGAAAAGCTCCTTGCTTATGATTTCAGAACTGAAGTTACAATTACCGTAATAGTAGCGCTAGCAATTAGAGTAAAAGCAAGTTGCACCACCCACTGAGTTGCTTTTTGGTAATTTTCAAAGCGATAATTGAAACTTTATACATCGGTAGATAGCTTATCAACACGACTCGAAAGAGTATCAACGCCAGTCGATAAATTGTCTCACTTATTAATAACATATGTCAGGGTTGCTTCAGTGTTAGGCGTTGTAGTGGAGTGTTTCACCTTAAATAGTGCAATAGCAAATTGGTCTGAGATTGCTATCCTGACGGACTGCTCCGCAAACACTGTCGTTTGCTATCGCAAAGCTGGGCTAACGCAATGACAAATCTAATGCACAGTTTTAGATGAAACGGTCCAGTAGTCATAACTATTGCCTTAAATAACTACATCTTGGCAAACAGTCATATAGAATCCGGGTAATTTAGTTACTGTAAAGTCATTGCGACGGTAACAGCGTGGAAGGAAGCAATCTCCGCGAACCCATGAGATTGCTTTCTCTCGTCGCAATGACAACTGTTTAACCAGATTTTATATCAGACCTTATGTCAATTTTTCTTTGAAGCGATCGCTATTTTAGATCAAATCCGCTTGCTTTGGAGAATAAGGTTCCACATCAGTATTGGCAAAAACCACTACAAACTAGGAGTTTGGAGACCAAACCCCTACAGGGCAATAATTATACCGATACTACCGGATTTGATATTAGTCAGAGAAAAGAGCTATATCGCTGATTTTTCCAAGATTGATGTCTTATTCATCTATTGTCCAATAGTTAGGGTGTGCTGATTTAATCTCAAAACATTTACAGGCAAAGGTTTTAGGCTTTTTAGAACGAAAAAAATGCTAGCTTTTCCGTAGATTGATGTTTTATTCATCTATTGGACAATAGTTAGGGTGTGCTGATTAATCCTAAAAATATTGATGTATAAAAGTTTCAGCCTTTTTATATAAAATCCGGTTGAATAGTCGTCATTGCGACGAGAGAAAGCAATCTCATGGGTTCGCGGAGATTGCTTCCTTCCACGCTGTTACCGTCGCAATGACTTTACAGTAACTAATTACCCGGATTCTATATTAGAGTGTCATTTCAGTTATCAGTTATATCATGTCCGGTTGAATAGTTATTATTAAGAATAAATGGGAGAAATATCTAAGACTCCTGAGATTGCTTCCTTCCACGGTGTTACCGTCGCAATGACTTTACAGTTAGAGCGATCGCCACATTCAGTTAAAATAGTGCATTAGGAAGTAGGTAGGGACGTTGCATAACAAAAATGCGAACGTCCGTACGGGAGAAAGATTGTTGTTGGGTTACCCTTCGGGAAGCAAGCTACGTTCCTCAACCCAACCTACATCTATTGCACCATTTAAATAGTAGGGGCGGGTTTCCCCGTTAAATTAACGAGCTTTCACCTAAAGTTAGATAAACCCGCCCCCCAATGATGCAGGGCACCATTTTAGTCGTGCCAGTTTACTACTTTCTCCTTTCTCCCTACTCCCCTACTCCCCTACTCCCCTACTTCTTCTACTTAAACTTTCGCCTTCGCCTCCAAATTTTCCAAACGACTCCTCAATTCCTGATTTTCCTTTTTCATCTTATCCATTTCATCACGCAACTGCTTCAGCGCCTTGTCAGAACCAATATTTTTTTGCACCTTCTGTACTGCTTCCTCAGCTCGACGACGCACTCTGCCATCAGGAGTTTGTTCAGCTAAACTCTGCAATATTCCAATTGCTTCAGCAGTTTCCATTTGCGACAAGGCAGCAACTACACAAACCTGAGTCAAGAAAAACGTTTCCCGTGATAATTCTGTCAGTCGTTGCAAAATTCGTTCTAAATTAACAGGAGACTGAGCAGGAGAAATAGTTCCCAAAACGCGGATAGCATTCAAACGTAACGGTTGAGGTACACCAGGAGCAGTGTATTTCAAAATCAACTTCAGAGCAGTTTCAGAAGTCTTCATCTTACTCAAACTTGATATTGCACCACAACGCACCACTTCATTCCAACCCTGTTTCTTTTTTAATACCCACTTCAATAACTTAATTGCTTTTTTTTGTTCGGACTTAGTATTGGTAGCAGCAATATCTCCAATTCCAGATACCGCACTAGCTTCCACATAATAACTGGCATCCCCATTTTTTACTAGAGACTTGAGTAACTTATAAGTTTCATTGGTTTTTATCTGTGTTAGTGCTTCCACCACAGCACGACGCACGCGAGCATCTTCGTCTTGTAAACCTACAGCTAAACCATCAAAAACTTGTTCTAGTTTAATTTTCCCTAGTTGTTTAGCAACTTCAACCCGCACACCCCAGAAAGGTTCATCTATCAGTGCTTGTGAAAGCACTTTGACAACTTCTAAACCACCCTTTTTCAGCAATGCTTCAGCAGCATAAATGCGAGATGTAGGATCTGGATCAAATTGTAATTGCGCTTTCAGTTCCGCCAATGGATATTCTAGTTTTACTGTTTTCAGATAATTATTACCTACATCAAAACTGATAAATTTTGGTTTTTCGGAAAGTGGGAAATAGAATGTTTGTTCCTGTTCGTGTACCCGCACACTAAAGTTAATTAATTCTGGTTTTTCGTCTTTGACATAACCAAAAGCGATCGGAATTTTTAGGTCAAATAATTCTTTACTTACATCGCCGTTTTTGTCATTTTTAGGAATTATTTGTGTGACGGTAATTTTTGCTAATTTACTATTACCATCCCAAGCATAATTAACTTTATAATCTGGATGACCACCCCGGAAAACATATTGATCGAATAAGGATAATAAATTCCTTCCAGTTGCCTGTTCAATTGCTCTTAATAAATCAATAGTCTCAACAGTTTTATGAGCATTACTTTGAACGAAATTATGAATAGCTTTAGTAAATAATTCAGCTCCTAATTCTGTTTTGATCATGTGATAAACACAAGCACCTTTTTCATAAAGATGGCGGTCATAAAGCTCAATTGCTTCTCGATAAACATTAGTCACAATAGGGCGACGATAGCGACCTTTATCCTCAGCAATATAACTTCGAGCTTCCTTCAAAAGGTAATAAGCAGCATCATCTTGACCATACTGGTTTGCCGTCCATAATACTTCCGAATAGGAAGCCATTCCTTCTTTTATCCAAGCATGAGACCAATGTTTAATTACTATCAAATCTCCGAACCATTGATGAGCAAGTTCGTGAGCAACTAAACTTTCAGAATTATAGTTATCTAAAGCTGCTCTTTCATCTAATAAACATCTGTCTGTTAGTAAAGTTGTGGAAGTATTTTCCATACCGCCAAAAATAAAATCATTGACGCAAACTTGAGCATATTTAGGATAAGGATATTTATAGCCAAATTCCTGACTAAAAAATTCTATCATTTGTGGAGTTTTGCCCATAGTGCGCCGAGCATCATCTTGGCGTTTTTTCTCTACATAATAGGTTACAGGAATACCATTCCATTCATCTTGAATTTCAGCAAACTTACCTACTGCTAAAGTCATTAAATATGTAGGATGAACTTGTCTTTGCATCCAGTGATAAATTTTATCTTCTCCACTCTCTTCAGTGTGGATAAGTTCACCATTAGAAATAGCAATAAATTTCTGAGGTACTTTGACGCGAATTTCTGAAGTTGAGAGTTGCCCAGGATAGTCGAAGCAGGGAAACCAGTAACGAGAGTCTTCATCTTCCCCTTGAGTCCAAACTTGGGTTGGTTTGTCTGGATAATGTTTGTCGGGAGTAGTAAAATAGAGACCTCGTTGTGGGTTATTGGAATTGTAGGCGATCGCTACTTGAATTTGTTGACCTGTTGTAGTGACTGGTTGTAGGTAAATGTTTAATTCGTTGCCATCATAGTCAAAGGTTTGTTCTGTGTCGTTGATTTTAACAGAGTTAATTTCTAGGTCAACTGCATCAAGAGTTAATTTATCAATGCTACTCCTGACAGGGTTCAAGGTAATAGTACAAGTGCCGTGAAAACTTTTGTGAGGAATGTCAAGTTCTAGGTCAAGGAAAATATGTTCTACTTGACCCGGACGATCGGGGTTATAATGTGGCCTCGCGCCTGGTAATTCAAAGGATTTGGAATTGTTTTCTGAATCAAAGTAAATATTGGACATTCGGTATAATTATTAATATTTTTTGGACAAAGCAAGGATTCTTTTGATGCTAGTCCTGACAGCGATATTTAGATTACTCTACAACGTTAAATCAGGTTTTTAATCAACACAGTTAGATTTTAGCAAAGGAAATAACCGCCTCAGAGTAAAGGCCACAGTCCGAGAATGGACTAAGTTAGTAAACTTTCCAGTCTGTTCTTTTTCTTGGCCTTCAGACTTACTGTTCAACTTGGCCTTATATTCTTCAAACTTAGCCTGAATTTCTAAGGCTCTAATAATTTGACTGAACAGAAGGCACTGATTAAACCAGTTTTACGGTTATTGAAAAAATATCAAATGGTTATTATTGGGTAAACTGGTATAGAAGCCCTAAGCGTATCTCCAAGAAATAGGTTGGAGGGAGAATTAATTGATAAAAAATGGGTAATAATTGATTTGATGATGGGATGAGTGGCAGA
>NZ_LGSU01001393.1 GCF_002260545.1 Hydrocoleum sp. CS-953
AAAAATTTGGTAAGTGGCAAACCAAAACCACCCTATTTCAACATTTACTAACTATTTTTATACAAAAAAAAATCTGCTCCACATAGGGCAGATTCTTACTGTCAACATCTACTTTTTGGAGGCTTCTACCATCCATAATGTTATTATACTCATATTTTTAATTTTTTCATAACAATTTAATTTTTGTTATAGAATTTTAGTAATCTATAACAAAAATTACTTAAAATCTATCTTTATAGAGGGTATAACCCCTCAGTCCAATTAGATAAAATGACAATTAGAACAATCTAATAGTGTAGCAAATTGATTTACCTCTGGCTGTGAAACAGTATTTCTATTGAGCAAAAATGCTTTTATGCCGACATTAATTGCACCTTCATAATCAGCAGTCAAACTATCTCCAATATGCAGAACTTCCTCTATGGTACAATTATATTTTTGTAAAGCAGCAGCAAAAATTTTCCGATCTGGTTTAGCTGCTCCTACCTCAGTGGAAATAGTAATATCAGAAAAAAAGTCCACTAAGTTCAACGCTGATAAAACTGGATAAAGTCGGGAATCAAAATTAGACAAAACTGCTAAGTTGATTCCACTGTCACGCCACTTAGTTAAGGCAGGTTTTACATCAGGATAAACAAACCAAGGCGCGGCAGTAGCAAAATAATCATAGAGTTCGCTAAAAAATTTCCTAAAATCAGAAAACTGCTCTAATACTCCTACTTTTTTATAAGTTTCAGCAGCGATATCACACCACCACTCAAATTCCAAGTCTGGTATTTTGGCAGGTTCGGCTCCAGGAAATGCCATCGGTGGTGCAGCTTTAAAACTCTCAAAAAAAGCTTTATTTACAGTAACAGGAGAAATATCTACTCCCCACTCACTAGCGAATTGTTGATAAATCTCACCTACACTACCACGCACATCAAACAAAGTACCGACAGCATCAAGCAAAATAATTTTGGTCATATTTTCAGAAGGAAGAAGGAAGAAGAAAGAAGGAAGAAGTAAGAAGTAAGAAGTAAGAAGTAAGAAGTAAGAAGTAAGAAGTAAGAAGGAAGCATACTTGGATTTTCAACCAAGAAACCGGGTTTATTGCCCTAATTTAATCCTTAATATGGCTTTGTTGCATGAAAGTATATAGCTGTCGCACAAGCAAGTGGATATGTACAATAATAACGTGCGGAAACTACTCTAACTATTGCACAATAGATGAATAGAACATCAATTTTGAGAGAGAAAAAGGCTGAAACTTTTGCCTGGAAAGGCTTTGAGCTTTAATTTTTCATCCCTAACTATTGCACAATAGATGAATAGAACATCAATAATTGCCAAAGAGAGCGATATAGCTGTAGAATTGATTTTCTATCCCTAATTATGCAACGGAGCCGCTTAATATTGCAAATTTTAGTTCATAAACCCGGTTTCTGTGCAAGTCCTACAAATAAAAACTTTTCCATACTTGGATTTTCTATTCCCAAATACTATAGGATACTTTACAAACTTGAAAGCATTTCTTGAATAGGATTAACTATCCAATTGAAACCCACTTTAATCTGATGCTCCAAGGTTGGCAACCGATACAAATAAACTAAACGTCTTGCCAAATGTGCTATCTGACCATCTAGCTTAACTCCTAAACTGGTAAGAGTAGCATTATCCAGTCCTAATGCCATCATTTCACCTAATGCTAGATAACGGAATGGCAATAGAGGTCGCCCAGTCAAGGATGCCCAGATATTCCAGGCGACATAATCTGATTGTTGTATTGCTACTTGTGCAGTGGTGGGAACTTTTTGCCCGTCTGCATCTTGGCAGTCTGCTAAATCTCCGAGGGCAAATATTTTGTTATCGTCTTGCACTTGTAGAGTTGCACTGGTAATAATTTGTTCCCGCTGATTTTTTGTCAATGGTAACGACTCCACTACTGAAGCAACTTTGTTACCAACTGTCCACAAAACAATATCTACGGGAATAGTATCAACTTGCTCTTTATATTTTAAGGAAATTTGAGTAGCTTCTATTGACTCTACTTCGGTTTCTAGATCGATCCAAATATTTCGTTGTGACAATGCTTTAGAAGCAGCTTCGCGGTTAAAGTCTGGGGATGTTCGCAAAATCATGTCATTGCGTTCGACCAATCTAATTCTACCTCTTTCTGGTAAACGGTCTGCTAATTTACAGGCTAATTCTACTCCACTATAACCACCACCAACAACAGCAATCCGAATTTTCTCCCGGTCAGATGCTTCTAAAACCCGCAACTTTTCTTGAAGACGGTAAGCATCATTAACTGTGCGGAATGGGATAGCATATTCGGCAGCACCAGGAACAATTTCCATAGGTGTGTCGCCTCCCATTGCTAAAACGAGGCGATCGTAACTGAATGCTTGACCATTTTCTAGTTGCACTTGTTGTTGGTTGATGTCAATTCCAGAAACTACGCCTTGACAAAAACGAATATCAGTGTTTGCTAATAATTCTTCAAATGGTGGGGCAATTTCCCAGGTTTGCAGTTCCCCGGTGACAAGTTCGTACAATAGTGGGGCAAAGAGGAAGCGATCGCGTTGGTCTATTAGGACTATTTCTGGTTTTTCTGATGATTCCCAGGGAAACTGGATGAGGCGGAGGGCGGTATAAAGTCCACCAAAACCGCCACCAAGAATACAAATGCGCCGAGATTTTTCAGTCATAGTTAAGGTCGGAAGTTAATTTTAGGTAACATCTTTATAGGATAGCAAGAAAGTTCAAAGTCAAAAGTCAAAAGTCAAAAGTCAAAAGTAAGATTTTATTGGTTCAAAATAGTAAATTGGTATAAGTTAGGTAGGCAGAATTCAATGTAATCATATTAAAGCTAGTAGGGGTTTGGTTTCCAAACCCTCAACAACTTTTAGTTAAAGATGATATAATTAGTAAGCATTCAGCTATTAGTGTTTAGCTCTTCCTGCGGAATGCTAGGCAAACAGCTTTTTAATTAACGATGTAGCTTGATAGACTATTAAGGTGAACAGATAGACTTTTACCCATACTTTTAATTCTTTAAAATCTCTGAATTACTTTTTCCTCTTTTAAAGTTAATGAAGCTGATAGCTGATAGCTGACTGCTGAATGCTTACTATAATTATCAAATTGAAGCATAAAAATTTTGATTTTAGAAAATTCTAATAATTAGGAGATAAAACAATGAAATTAGAGGATTATTTTGAATTTTTAAACCCTGATGACATTAGAATTAAAGGACATCGTATTGGTATTGATGATGTCATAGCTTATTATTGGAAAGGATATACACCAGAAAAAATTCAGACTGAATTACCTACTTTAAGTTTGGAAAAAATTTATGCTACTATTACTTATTATCTGCACAATCGGGATGAAATAGATGCTTATATGTCACGGTTAGCTGCATGGCGAGAACAGCGTTATCAAGAATGGTTAGCTTCTGAACCTTCACCTGCGGTAAAAAGGATTAGAGAAATTAAAGCGCAGAAAGAGGAAAACACAACTAAATAGATAGATGAAAATCCGTTTTTTACTCGATGAAAATTTGTCGCCTCAGCTAAAAATAGCTGTATTACAGCACTTTTTAGGATGGTGAGGTACAGTTGCAAACTATAAACTCTCTTCCCTATTTNCAAGAATGGTTAGCTTCTGAACCTTCACCTGCGGTAAAAAGGATTAGAGAAATTAAAGCGCAGAAAGAGGAAAACACAACTAAATAGATAGATGAAAATCCGTTTTTTACTCGATGAAAATTTGTCGCCTCAGCTAAAAATAGCTGTATTACAGCACTTTTTAGGATGGTGAGGTACAGTTGCAAACTATAAACTCTCTTCCCTATTTACTAAAGTGATAAAACTTTGTACCTCACGCGCCTCCGAAACTGCTGTAAATATTAACTCATCCATAGATATTTTGCGAGTAGGCGATCCAAATACCCCGGCCATCGCCACACCAGACCCAGATATTTTAGTTTATCTAGAATCATTACAAAGACTACTATTCAATAATTAATAATTAACAATTAATAATTAATAATTACCTCTTATTAAAAAGAAGAGAATTGCTTCAGATTAAATTTTTTCTTTTTTCTCCATGAAGGGAGAGGTTTTATACCTGAATTTTTTTCGGTAACAAATAATCGTAAAAGTATGCCTGGGCATTTACAACTTCAATTGGGAAAATGATCGGCATATTTGGAGTTTATTTTGGTTACGTTCAGAGATAACTTTAGGCAGATTAGCTGAAGAAGTTTGGATGATTTGGGAAACTTCTGAAGCTGAAGAATGGATAGATCAAACAGATTGGATTCCCTTTTAATATTCATCAGAAAATTTCCTTAATCTTCATCTTCATCTGGCGGTCTAGTAATCACATCAAACAAAATTTTTGCTAAATCATTTTTCTCATCAATTTCTTGAACTTCCTCACTTATTGTTTTAGCTTTTGCCAAATCTCCCATCTTTGCTATAATCAATCCAGTAGCAGCATAAGCTGTAATATATAAATTAATTTGTTGCTCATTTTTACGACTACTTAATATACTTTTTACTTCCTGCCAATCTTCTGGTAAATTTTCTCTTTTTTTCACTTCAGCCATTACTTTATGTGCCAATTGAAGCGACATTTTCATATTATTTTTATAGAAAAAATAACGATAAGCACCTATCAAAATATCCAGATTTCCATCAGTCTTAGCTAAAGCTTGATTAATATAATTTTCTGAGGTTTCTGTATCCTCCCAATTTTCTACAGCTAACATCAATAAACTTTTGACATCTTCAGGCACGTCATACCAAGAAAACTTATTTTCTTTAACTTGCATTTGTTTCAGATAAATAATATAGATAATAATTACTTTAAACTAGAAAAAATTGAAAATCTCCTAATCTTAATAACATTTTTACTTCTGTAGGTTGGGTTGAGCTTGTGTTTTTGCTGGCGCATAACTCCGTTAACGGCTAAGAGCCGACATGAAACGCTGCGCGACATGGAAAGCGGAGCATTCCCTATACGAAAAAGCGGAGCTTATCCGGAGGATAAACCCAACAGATTATAGATGAAGTCAGAAGTTAGAAGTCAGAAGTCAGAAGTTAAATTTGCAACACGGACTAAATTTGGAGCATTTGGGCACTGAAAAATCAGTCAGAAATTACTTTTGATTTGCGCATAGTGCTATAACTTTGGTCTTTATCTAACTATCCCTTATTTCTTCTTCAAAAATGGTCCTATACTGAAGATGTTTCTGTATTAATATCAATTCTAAAATCTAAAATTACTATGTTTATCCCTGTAGGTTTTGAGCAAAAATCAATTGTCACTTCCCAAGGTCGTATGGTTTACTACACCAATGACAAAGCACCCTGGAAAACTGAGACTGACAACACCGACGACTTACCTACTCTAGTATTTTTCCACGGTTTCGGTGGAGGTTCATCTGCCTACGAATGGTCAAAAGTTTACCCCGCCTTGGCCTCAGAATACCGCATTCTCGCTCCCGACTTAATTGGGTGGGGGCGATCGGAACATCAGGCGTTAGATTACAAAGTAGATGACTACATTACAACAATTATCGAATTTTTAGAACAAACTTGTCAACCACCCACTAGAGTTATTGCCTCTTCCTTGACTGCTGCAATAATGGTAAGAGTAGCGATCGCTCATCCGGAATTATTTAAGTCTCTGATATTGACAACTCCCGCAGGTTTATCCGACTTCGGCGAAAATTATACCCGCAGCTTTTTTGCTCAACTGGTAAGTACACCAATACTAGATCGTTTTATTTATAGTGCTGGTGTTGCCACTCCAGGAGGAATTAAAAGTTTTCTTGAAACGAGACAATTTGGTAATCCTAGTTTGATTTTTGATGAAATTGTGGAGGCATATTTAGAATCAGCAAATCAACCAAATGCTGAATATGCTGCTTTATCTTTTGTGCGGGGAGATTTGTGTTTTGACTTATCATTATATATGAGTCAATTAACAATTCCGACGGCAATTATTTGGGGTAAAAAATCTGAATTTACAGGACCAGAAATAGGTCAACGTTTAGCAGATTTGAATCCTCAAGCTGTGCGGATTTTTCAAACATTAGATGGTGTGGGTTTGACTCCTCAATTGGAAGTTCCGGCAGTGGTTAGTGGGTTAATTAAAAAGTTCTTGAAACAGTTAGATGAAGTTCCGGTTGGTGTAGTTTAGGTATTGGTAAAAATTAGGTTTATCCAGGATGGTATAACCTCTCCCCCGACCCCTCTCCTGGCAGGAGAGGGGAGCATAATTTTTAATCAAGACTAACGATTTATACTATTTTCAGCTATAAGAATGTGTTCAAATAATAAGTGTGATTAAAAAATTTTGCAGGAAATGTATCTTTGACAAAAAAGATAATTTCCTACCTAAAAAATGGTATTGAAGCTATTTACTAGGGGCAAATAGCCATTCGCGCCTACGACTCCTACTCTCACCTATAAGACTCTTTCAACGAACTCTAGTTACTCAACTTCATCAAATATTGGCGGCCAAAGTTCTGAGATAGATATCTGCCAACCAGGAAATAATTCGGGAATAGTTAATATATCGTTATTAGTAAGTTCAACTGCTGTACCTGTAGGGCGATAAACCATTACTATTTCTTTGTCTGGATCGATTAAAATTCCTACTTTTGCTCCTAGTTTTATGTATTGTTCCAGCTTTTTTTGTAGAGGTTTTATCCTGTCGCTTTGAGATTTTATTTCTACTACTAAATCAGGTACCATTTCCCCAAAATAACGAACGCTTCGTGGTAAACGTTCGGCACTTACAAAAGATACATCGGGTGCTTTGAGATTAGTATCAGGTAGGATAAAACCACCACTAGAATCAAATAAACGTCCTAAACGACGAGGTTTAACCCAGTTACCTAAAAGTCTCAATAATTCTGCGGTAATTTCACTCGATACAATATCCGAAGGACCCATAACTNAAATCAGGTACCATTTCCCCAAAATAACGAACGCTTCGTGGTAAACGTTCGGCACTTACAAAAGATACATCGGGTGCTTTGAGATTAGTATCAGGTAGGATAAAACCACCACTAGAATCAAATAAACGTCCTAAACGACGAGGTTTAACCCAGTTACCTAAAAGTCTCAATAATTCTGCGGTAATTTCACTCGATACAATATCCGAAGGACCCATAACTGATATTTTTCCATTTTCTAGTTCTAATTGATAGTCTAAACCTGCTTGAGAAAGGGTTTTGTTGAGTATTTCTAAGTCTTTGATTGTAACATTAGACATAATTTAGTTTTTTCCTATTAGTAGTTAGTAGTTATTAGATAAGTAGGTAAGTGAAACAATTTAGAAGTATGTCATTGCGACTGGAACGAAGTGGAAGGTTTGCGGAGCATTCCGGAACGGATAGCAATCTCCGGGCTTTCGACTGCCCTAACATTTAGTTAGATAG
Source organism: Hydrocoleum sp. CS-953 (assembly GCF_002260545.1). GTDB lineage: Bacteria > Cyanobacteriota > Cyanobacteriia > Cyanobacteriales > Microcoleaceae > Trichodesmium. The sequence continues at coordinate 7,442 of NZ_LGSU01001393.1, forward strand.
TGAGGTTTATTTGCGCCTATCTACTTAGATATTAATTTTGATTTTCTAAAAGTTCTAAAAATTCATCTACAACTGTCTGAGGTTCTTGATAACATTTTTCCGAGTCAAACCGATAAATTCTCACACCATTCCGCTCAAAATCTCTTTCTCTTTCTTGTTCTTCTACTCGTCTTTCGGGTGTATGATAAAAACCATCAACTTCGAGAATTGCCCACTTAAATCCTTTGGTAGTTTTGTAGCAAACTAAGAAATCTGGTTCTTTATTTTCACGCCCTTTTTTTGTAGTGAGACGGGCGGCACTATTGGGGAAGAAAAGCAAGCCTCTTTTATCGAGTTCTTCTGCTATTTTAACTTCTGTTTTGGAGCGAAAACTGAGCTTTTCCCATGTGATAATTTTGTCTATTTTTATACTTTTAAATCTGCAGTTATTTAATGGTAAGGAATCGAGGATAGTTCNAATCTGGTTCTTTATTTTCACGCCCTTTTTTTGTAGTGAGACGGGCGGCACTATTGGGGAAGAAAAGCAAGCCTCTTTTATCGAGTTCTTCTGCTATTTTAACTTCTGTTTTGGAGCGAAAACTGAGCTTTTCCCATGTGATAATTTTGTCTATTTTTATACTTTTAAATCTGCAGTTATTTAATGGTAAGGAATCGAGGATAGTTCCTGTTATTTTGGCATTATCTAATCTGGCATTTGTTAAGTCTGCACCTCCTAAGTTGGCATTAGTTAAATCGGCATTAGTTAAGTCTGCTTCTCTGAGGTTAGCTTCAGCTAGGTTTCCTGCATATAAATTTGCATTTTGGAGGTTTGATTTTGTTAGGTTTGCCTCATATAAATAAGCGTGGGCTAGTTTGGCGTTACTTAAGTTGCCACTACTCAAGTTAGCCTGCATCAGATTAGCAAAAAGTAACTCAGTATCACTCAAGTTTGCACCACTCAAGTCTGTCAGGCTCAAGATGGTCTTGACTAACTTAACACCACTCAAGTTGGCATTAATCAATTTAGCACCACCCAAGTTGGCACTACACAAGTCAGCACTACACAAGTCAGCACCACACAGGTTAGCACAAAGCAAGTCAGCACCACCCAAGTTGGCACCACACAAGTCAACACTACACAAGTTGGCACCACACAAGCTGACACCACACAAGTTGGCACCACACAAGTCAGCAGCGCTCAAATCTACATCCCAAAACTTTCTCTCCCCAGCGGCATAACGCTTTAAAAGTTCCTCAGCATCCATATCAAATCTCAGATTATTAACAACTACTATATTATAACTCCAAAAAATTAACCAATATTATTTTCATTCAAAGAGCGATCGCTCAGACAAAACTATAACGTTTGAGGGCTTTGTTGTATGAAAGTAGCGATATAGTTCCCGCACTTGCTCCGCAGATGTACTTCATAATGTGCGGAAACTACTGTAACTATTGTCCAATAGATGAATAAAACATCAATCTATAGAAAGAGAGCGTTATAGCTAAAGCGTCATTTATGACTCCTAATATTTCCAATTAATTCATAATATAATAATCTTACAGCAGTTTTCATTTGGGTAGACCATAGTAGGGACGTTGCATGCAACGTCCCTACAAACATCCAGATTTAGGTAGAGGATATCAACAGCTCCTGGTAACTGATAACTGATAACTGATAACTGAAATGACCTCACTCCCAAAATTACTCAAGGAGAAATTATATGGACTCGAAATAAAATTTTGAATATGACTAGAAAATTAGGTTTCAAGGCTTCCCTTTCAAGGGGATAAAAAAAGAAAATTCAGTGCCTTATTGTTGGGTTTCCTACGTCAACCCAACCTACTCTTTTTACGCTTATTTTACCATTCTATTCTAACGGTGCGTGACGGCCACAGAAATATAAATTCTCAAAGATATAATTAATAATGCCGTCACACACCCTACTTAATATTTTGACTTTTAACTTCCATCTATTGTAAAATTTACCCACAATAACCAAAAAAACTCAACCATCATCAATGACGACAAATATTCCGGAACAATTCATAGAAGAATCTCCCCTCTCAGTAGCAGGAATTACCTTTTATATCAAAGACATTTTAGAAGAAGATTACCAACTTCAACAAATATCAGTTATCGGAGAAGTCTCTAGCGCCAAACTAAATTCAGGAAACTTATATTTCACACTTTCCGAACCAGATAACTCTGCCACTATTCCCTGTGCTATTTGGAGAAGTACCCTAAAAAATATTGACCATCAACCTGAAAAAGGAGAACAAATAATTGTTACTGGTAGAATTAGTCTCTATCCTCCTAGAGGCGACTATAAATTAATAGTTGATAATGTATATCTTGCCGGAGAGGGAATAAAAAATCTCCGCTATTTACAACTGCGTTCCCGTTTAGAAGCAGAAGGTTTATTTGACAAAGAAAATAAGCAGAATCTCCCCAAATTTCCCAAAACAATTGCCGTTGTTACCTCGGATACTGCTGCTGCATGGGGAGATATTCAACGCACAATTAAACAACGGTTTCCTCTGGTAAAAATATTATTATCCCCAACATTAGTACAGGGAGAATTTGCTCCTCCTGCCATAGTTGAAGCCATAAAAAAAGTAGAATTAGACCGACGCGCCGAAGTAATAATTTTAGCTAGAGGCGGTGGAGCAGTGGAAGATTTATCCTGTTTTAATGATGAAAGAGTTGTCAGAGTTATTGCTGATTGTAAAATTCCAATTATTACGGGTATCGGTCATCAAAGAGATGAAACTTTAGCAGATTTAGTGGCAGATTATTCTGCTCATACTCCCACCGCAGCAGCAGAAAAAGTTGTGCCAGACCAAAATCAACTTTATGCCGAACATTGTCAAAGAGTTGAAAGAATTATTGATGCTTTGAAAACTAGGTTTAATGAAGAAAAGGCAAATTTAAAGTCTCTGAAAAATCGTCTAAAAAATATTCCTCAAACTTCCCGAACTTTAGACAAAGCAACTGTTAAATGTCAGATGTTAAGGCAAAAGTTAGCAGCACTTGACCCGAAAGCAGTTTTATCTAGAGGTTATGCAGTTGTACAAAAAAATGATGGTAAGTTAGTAAATTCAACGTCGGATTTAACAAGCAACCAAGAATTGATAATCCAGTTAAATAGTGGTAAGGTAAAAGTTAAAATTGTGGATATTTTAGAATCTGAGAATATGGAGTAAAAAAATGGAATTTGATTATGAGGAAACTATCGTTAATATTGAAGAGATTATTGCTGAAATTGAATCAGGGGAATTAACATTAGAGGAGATATTTGAAAAGTTTTCTCTTGCTGTGGAAGATTTACAAAAATGTGAAGCTTTTCTCACTCAAGGTCAACAACAAATGAATTTATTAATTGAAACTTTAGAGGAGGATTTTTAGGAGGGATATCACACAAAGATTTTGCCACGGATGTACAGATTAATATGGATAAATATTTGGAGTCAGGGGTGTAGTTTAATTCTTAGCTTAGTTAGATAGTTATTAATTACTCAATATTTCACGGTGACAGCTCGTTAGAAAGCTGCCAAAATAGAAAATACTTAAGGAAATCAATTCCAAATCCGATTAATATTGTATTTGTCAAAAATAGAATCTCGACTTAAGATAGGTATTTTTTCGATCATAGCTTGAGCAATTAATAATCGATTAAAAGGGTCATTATGGTGAAAAGGTAAGTTACTAACTAACGATAAATGCTTTAAATTAATAGGCAAAATTGTAAAATATTCTAATTGAGTTTTTGCTTCAATATAAGGCTCTAAAGACAAAGGTAAAGTTAGTTTCCCCTTACTTTGTTTAATAGCCATCTCCCAAACACTAGCTAAACTAATTAGTTTTTGATTTATTGGGTTTTCCATCAAATTACATCCAGTATCACTTAAATTTGAGCTATCAGCAAAGAACCAAATTAGGCTATGAGTATCTAGTAATAGTCCCATTACCCAATTATTAAATAATTATGGTTTAAAGCCTCCCCTTTTAAGAGGAAAATAAAGAAATGATATTTCCTGATCTTCAATCATCTTGGTTTTAACGAGAGGTAATTATCAATTATCCATTATCAATTATCAATTAATGAAATATATTCTTTGAAATCTGTTAGAGGTTCATCAAAATCATCACTTATATAAATCAGATCTCGATCGCTACCAAATAAAGGAGGTCGTTTAGTTTGTGGTTGAGCTTGAGCTGAGGTTAATTTGACCATTGGTTGGTGGTTTTTCGTAATAATAATTATTTCTCCTTGAGCAACCGTTTCTAATAATCGTTCAATTTGTGAGAGGGCTTGCTTAATATCTATGGTTTCCATAATTATGCCTACTTATTTTTAAGAATATTTATTTAAACTAAACAATATCTGAGAAAGTAGCAAAAGCTATTTTAAATATTACCTCAAAATCATCTACTATATTGCTGATTTTAAGTCTAAGGTGCATTAAAATTCTACTAGACTGAAACAACTAATTTTGTGTGTTAGATTTTGGGGCGGGGTTTTTTTTTTT
>NZ_LGSU01001394.1 GCF_002260545.1 Hydrocoleum sp. CS-953
ATTTATAGACAATTCAAATAGGAGTTATGTATGTTTGATCAAAGATAATCGTTAATAGAAAATCAAATAACTTAATTAGGCTACACAACTTCAAATTAATTGTAAAAACCTGCCAATTTGGCAAATAGAAGCCGAATATTAAGTTAGTATGATTACGGAGGGAAAAATAATAAATAATACAATTTTTCAAAAAAAGTTTAACAGCTTGAAACAAAGATCAAAAAAAGAAGGGTGAGTCCATGGATGATCAGACTAAATCAGAAGCAGAATACGATCAAAACAATGAATCTGCTAAAAGCTGGAATTTACAGGATATAAATGCAGAGTACGATGAAATAGATGAATTAGCATCCTCTATCTATGGAGGAATAGCAACATCAGTTAGGGGACCACAGTTACCCACACCTGCTCAAAGTCAGGACAGAGCAACACCGACTGAAAATGTTAATAGTTCCAATTGGTCACCATTTGTCCAAAATTTGCTCGATAAACCAACAGCAGCATTTCCCCGGCAAGTACTATTAGGGGGTATGGCTTTCTGTATGGCTTTCGGTGCTTGGGCATGGTTTGGCAAAATTAATGAAGTAGGGCAAGCACGGGGGGAGTTAGTTCCACAGGGACAAGCTTACAAAGTCCATCCGGTGGAGATGGGAAAAGTAGCTAACATCCCTGTAAAAGAGGGAGATACAGTAAAAGCAGGTCAAGTTTTGCTTGAACTAGAGACGAAACTGGCGGGAATAGAAGTAAAGCGACTAAAGCAACAGCAAGTTGCTTATGAAAAAGAGTTAGTTCAGAAACAAGGTTTGCTCGACAGACTGAGGATGGAAGCCAAAAGTAGAGATGCTGTGGCAAAGGCAGATATGAGAACCCAGTCAGTAGCGATCGCTCAAGCAGAAAAAAATGTGGACACTACGCAGGCGATGCTGAATCAGTTACAGTCAGATGTGGCGGCATTACAGAAACGATACATAACTCTCAAACCTTTAGCAGATAAAAGTCTGGAGTTATTGGCACAACTGCAAGCTGACGTGGATGCTTCTAGGGAAAGACGACAACAGCTAGAACCAATTGAAAGTCAAACAGATAAGTTACTGGAACAACTGAAAGCTGATGTAGATGCTTCTAGAAAAAGAAGGCAAGAACTTGCTCCACTCTCAGACAAAACCCAAGAGTTGATTAAGCAACTCAAAGCAGATGTAGTAGAACATCAGCAACGGGTAGAAGCATTACAGCCTCTGGTCGAGGAGGGAGCAATGTCAAAGGAACGTTTATTTCAAGCCCAACAAGCACTGCGCGATCGGCAACAGGCTCTAGTTCGGGCGCAGTTATCTGAGAAAACTCAGGCTCAGGAACGCTTGTTTTCAGCTGAACAAACTTTACGCGACCGGGAGAATGCCATTATTCGGGCGCAGTTATCTGAGAAAACTCAGAGCAGGGAACGGTTGTTTTCAGCCGAACAAGCTTTGCGCGACCGAGAAAATGCCATTATTCGGGCACAGTTGTCAGAGGAAACCCAGGCCAGGGAAAGGTTGTTTACAGTGGAACAGAATTTACGAGATCGGCAAACCCAAATAACTGAAACCGAAGGCAAATTAAAGCAAGCATTGGCAGAAGCACAGCGGCTAAAAGCCCAACTTTCCCAAAAACAGGCACAAGCACAAACAACTCAGTTAGAAATGGAGCAACGTATTCAGCAGTTAGAAGTTGAGTTAACTCAACTGAAAGCAAGAATTAGTGAAAATAAAAATTTACTTGCCACTGCTGAGACTAGGTTGAAGGAACGGTTTGTTTATGCGCCTGTGAGTGGGGTGCTACTTTCTCTGAATGTTGGTAATAGTGGTGAGGTTGTGCAACCTGGGCAAACTATTGCAGAAATAGGCCCTCAAGACGCCCCACTGGTTTTGTCTGCTAAGTTACCTAATCCCGAAGCTGGATTTATCAGAGTGGGGATGCCAGTGCAACTTAAGTTTGATGCTTATCCTTATCAAGATTATGGACTAATATCTGGCAAGGTTTCCTCTCTTTCTCCTGATACAGACCAGGATGCACAAATGGGAGATGTTTATCAAGTTGAAATTACTTTAGAGCGTAACTATGTGACAGAAAATGGTGAAAAGATTATCTTTAAACCTGGTCAAACTGCGAGCGCGGACATTATTATTCGTCGCCGTCGCATTGCAGATGTTTTATTAGACCCAATTAAGCAATTAAAAGCAGAAGGCATCAATTTTTAATAGCACTTTCAAATATTGTTAAATTCATTAGAAAAAATCTGGAGATAAAATTATGAGTTCTGAATTACTGTATCGTCAAAGCAAATTAGATAAAATAATGACTCGCGAACAGTTTGATTTAATTATTGAAGCCATACTTGCTGGCAAGTATTCTTGGGCTTGTGTTTTAATCTTACGTTTTGGTGGTCATAACCCCCTCGACTACATTCCCTATCGTACATTTAATCGGTTAATCAAAGAAAATTGTAAAGGTTGTAAACCGAGTAAACACAGAAACCGAGGTGAAGATGAAATGGAATGTGGTGGTGAAAATAATGATTCAAAAGTTACAAGTATTGCCGATAAAAAAGCCAAATACACTCAAAATAAACAGGTATCAAGCGATCGTAAAAATCAGCAAGATGCCCTAGCAATCTAATTTAATTGATCAGCAGGTAAATAAATCCTGAATATGGATGTGAATACCCTCGGTAGCAACTTGATTAAAATGCTATTAGAGGGTTGATTTTTCATAAATATTCTCTGAATGGAATTTGTTGGTGAAAATAATGATTCAAAAGTTACAAGTATTGCCAATCAAAAAGCCAAATACACTCAAAATAAACAGGCATCAAGCGATCGTAAAAATCAGCAAGATGCCCTAGCAATCTAATTTAATTTATCAGTAGGTAAATAAATCCTGAATATGGATGTGAGTACCCTCGGCAGCAACTTGATTAAAATACTATTAGAGGGTTGATTTTTCACAAATATTGTCTGATTTATTACTGTAGAAATATGTGGTTTACCACGAATAAATCATATCTCTGATTTATCAAATATGTCAATATNGTAAATAAATCCTGAATATGGATGTGAGTACCCTCGGCAGCAACTTGATTAAAATACTATTAGAGGGTTGATTTTTCACAAATATTGTCTGATTTATTACTGTAGAAATATGTGGTTTACCACGAATAAATCATATCTCTGATTTATCAAATATGTCAATATTTATCTATATAAAATCTGCCAAAATGGCAATAAATCATCAAAGTTATAAACTTGCCAAAATGGCAACCAAACTCTAGTTAAATTATCTATTATTAAAACAGTTATGACATAAATTTTTAGTCGGATTAGTTAGAGGAATATTCAATATTTACCTCTAAAATATAGCAGGATTAATTCTCAAAATCTAGGTCAAAGAAGTAGTAGATAGCCAATATTTTTCTGCCAAAATGGCAAGAAAAATCTAGTTAAATTATTTACTATCAAAAAAAATGAAATACAAATGATAAAGTTATCAAATAAAAATTAGGAGAAAAAACATGAAAATTGCTGAACTAAATCATCTAGAAAATGTTAACGAATCCAGTTTAGTGAACGGTGGTTCGAGTCCTCCTCCTCCTCCATTGTTTCCTTTTCCTCAACCTCAGACTTTGATTAATGTTACTACATCTGTCTCTACTTGGGCAGAGGGGTTTTTCGCAGAAGCTACGAGCGTAAGTAATATGCTGCTTACTCCCAATTCTGGCCATGCAAGTAGCCATGGAACTGCTTCTTCTGGGTATGGAATTGCTACTTCGTCCAGTAGTGTCAGTGGTTCTGTTCAGACTATCGGTGGCATCACTATTTATCAAGTAGTTTAGACAAAATTAAACTTGAAATCCCCAATCCCCAATAGGGAAATATAACTTAGTTATTTAAGTAGCTATTGATTAGAGGTATCATCAACATATTACCTCTAATTAATGGTTGGGTTAATGCTAAAAATTCAATTCAAATAAGTGGTAGAATGGTGATGATTAATAACCAATCTATAGCAGATATAGATATTATCAATTCCCTCAAACAAAATGTTCAATACAAGCAAATTTGGCAACGAATCTTAAATCAAAAAGTTATAGAGAAAGCTGCTCAGGAAAGAGGGATAACTGTATCTCCAGAAGAAATACAGGCAGAAGGCGATAGCCTGAGAATGGAAAAGAAATTATATAAAGTATCTGATACCATTGCTTGGCTTGCAGAACAAATGATTACAGTAGAAGATTTGGAAGCCGGAATTGGCGCTCGCTTACTTTCTCAGAAACTAGCAGAGAATTTGTTTAAAGAGGAAGTCGAGAAATCCTTTGCTCAAAATCGCATTAATTATGACCAGGTATCATTATATCAAATCATTATTAGCGAACCTCGACTTGCCCAAGAAATATATTATCAAATCAAAGAGCAAGAAATCAGCTTTTATGATGCTGCTCACTGTTATCATATAGACGAAAACCGACGGCAAGTTTCTGGTTATGAAGGTAAACTTCACCGTTTGAGTTTAAAACCAGAAATGGCAGCAGCAGTATTTAGTGCTAAACCAGGAGTGGTAATTTCCCCTCTTAAAACAGATCAAGGATATCATATTTTGATGGTAGAAAAATTTATCCAGGCCGAGTTAACAGAGGAAAGATACCAAGAAATTTTGAATAATATGTTTAAGCAGTGGTTAGCTAACGAAGTTAACTATATGTTATATAATCAAATTGAGCCGGAAGAAATTAACGAGTCAAAGCAGCAAATAACTTAAGGATGCACAAAATGGATAATGGATAATGGATAATGGATAATGGATAATTGATAATTGATAATTACCTCTGGTTAAAACCTTACGGGAATTGAACATAAGGAAATATCCTAGCACTTTTTTTCCCCTTGAAAGGGCAGGGCTAATTCATTGTCGTCAGAGAATATTTACAACCCTATATTTTTGAGTTCTGGTACTTCCCACACTCCCCACCCTCTCCTCCTTTTTTCTCTGGTGATAATAAATAGACCTTGCCTTGAAAGGGGAGGCTAATAAAGCTGAATTATTTAATTATTAATTAAAACAATAAAACCACCTATGATGCCTATAATTTTGTGGGCATATTAATAAATACCCAACGATTAATTAATTATCATCAGACATCTCCAGAAATTATATAAGTCTTATCCAAAACGACTGTACAAACCTTACATATAAAGTCTCGACATAAGATGAATCAAGCAAAAGTCACCCTAAAAGTCTTTTGTGGATGCCTAATTATGTGAACATCTACCACCTCTTGCTTCTTGCATAAGTGCCTACTTTTACAAAAAGCTTTCTTTTTTGGAGATGTCTATTAAAGAAATAGTAACCGAGTTTGATAGGAGGTAAGATTTATAAAGTAGTCGGACAGAATTAATGACAGTAAATGTTTTTGTCCACCTACTTACCTCCTACTCATTCTATACCATACTCATCTTAGATGAGTGCAATTAATTCTAGATTTGAACCTTGTGCTAATACCCACAGCACTAAACAACAGAAAAGCTATAGTAGTTGATGGTTTGGGAGTAGACTATACCTGTACAAAATTTGCCTTGACTTCTACTAGCAGAAAAATTCCCTCCGTCTGGGTGAAATTATTGTTCAACAAGGTTGGGTAAATCAGCAAACTATCGAATATGTCATGGAAAAACTGATTATCCCTGAACGAAAAATAGTTCCTATAAATCAATAAATATCTCCCATAATTAATCTTAAAATCCTTGTAATTCCTAAGCTAAAAGTTAATTCCTGGAGATGTGTAATCTATTCCCCCATAGCAGGGATAAATATGTGATAGTTCTGTATAAAAATGATAAGAGCTAATCAATCAAGTAAATGTTAAAATATTAAGTTCCTTTCTACATATAAATCTACTCACTATACGGACTAAGTATAATGTTATTGCAACGAGGGGCAATGAGCCTAAAATCTCTGAAACCCTTATTCTTTGGTTCCACGACCATGTAAAATAATTCTTTATAGAACCCCTAAAGGTATCTATTTAAAATTAGAGATTGAGAGTAGGGGAGTAGGGGAGTGGGGGAGATGATGAAGTAAGGCGACCTAAATTCTACTCTACATTTTTCCTCTATTTCTTTATTCTCCATCTCCTGACTCCTTTGGCAAAAACCTTTACCTTTGCGGAGATACGCTTAGGGCTTCTATAAGGGGTTTGAAGAGTAAACCCCTACAAGCAAATATTTGTTAACTATTACACTCACAACCTTCGTGACCACAACCTGCACCATCGGGATGATTATTAGCACAAGCTTCAGAACAATAGTTTTGACCATTCTTCTTGACGGCGCTTTCTATAGAAACGATACACAGACAAGATTCACAAGCACATTTCATTTGAGTTACAGTAGTCATTTTAATACCCTTAATTCTTCACATTTTTGATTTAATTTGACATATTTGTAGTTTAACATCTAAATATTTTTTCGCCATTATCTGTATTCTTTTCGGACCCCTTTTCTCAGGGGTTTTTCCTTCTAGCTCGATCAAGTCTCCTGTGTTACCAAACACACTACTAAAACTACCAAACTCAAAAGAAACATCATACTNATTTATAGTCTTTTTAGTGGATTAAACTGAAGTCAATTTCAATCCTTTTCGTTACAGGCGTAAAGCTAGGGTTCGTGCCACGAGGGGCAAATTTGTAAATTTTTATACAGCCATTTTCAAGTTGATCAACCACATCTTCACAACCAAAACCTAGTAGGGACGTTCCATGGAACGTCCCTACTGTGGTCTACCGAAATGAAAACCGCTGTAAAACCCCCTGTTTTTTAGCCCAAATTAGGGAATTGGTTACCAAACTCCCTACAATATCGTAGTTAACCTACAACCTATCATATAGAATCCGGTTGAACAGTCGTCCCTATCGACGATAGGAAGCAATCTCTTAAACCTATGAGATTGCTATCCGTTCCGGAATGCTCCGCAAACCTTCCACTCCGTTGCAGTCGCTGCGGACGCAAGCTATAGTAATTATCCAGATTCTATATCACCTTCTTCAAACAGATACAATTGCAGTTTCCAATTTTACTATTAATTTTAAACCAAACTCCTCTTCAAACGCCTGCTTCTTATATTCCAAACTCCACAACTCCAATGCACAATCATCTTCAGAGTCAGCAGGTCGTAACCAGATATGAAATTCCTTTTGATTTTTGTTTAACCAACAGGTGATACTAGCGATCGCTCCTTTTTGTCGCCTATCTAAAGCTATCGCCAACCGCAACAATGCACTTAGCTCAGATACTACTTGTTGATATTTTTTTGGTAAGTTTTGATAATGCTCGTGTTTTTTCTTGGGTAAACTCTTGCGGTGATAACGAGCTAAATTAGCAATAACTTCAATTTCAATCTCACTATACCCCAATAATTCCCCATTCCTAATCAAATAATAAGAATGTTTATGGTGTTCTGAATGACTTACATATAAACCACAGTTATGCAAAATTCCTGCTGACCATAATAACTCTCGTTCATCACATCCCCACTGATGCAGCACTCCCTGAGTTTGGTCAAATAAATACAACGCCCAAGAAGCAACCCTTTCACTAGACTCCAAATTTACCTGATATTTTTGCGCAATTTTTAGGGTGTTACGTTGCCGAATTGAACTTTGGAAACGGAGGCGATCTTCTATCAAACCATGATTTAACATCCAGTCAAGTATTACTCCCTCCCGTAAACTTCTTTCACAAATAGTTACTGACTCCATCTCCAATAATCTCATTGCTTCTTGTAAAACCAAAGCACCTGCCAAAATAATTTCTGCTCGCTTTTCGGACATTCCTGGAAGTTCCAGTCTTTCAGAAAGAGATAGTTTCCTCAATTTATTCACCAATTCTTCCAACTCGGCAAAACTAAACNCAGTCAAGTATTACTCCCTCCCGTAAACTTCTTTCACAAATAGTTACTGACTCCATCTCCAATAATCTCATTGCTTCTTGTAAAACCAAAGCACCTGCCAAAATAATTTCTGCTCGCTTTTCGGACATTCCTGGAAGTTCCAGTCTTTCAGAAAGAGATAGTTTCCTCAATTTATTCACCAATTCTTCCAACTCGGCAAAACTAAACTGATAACCCCCCAAAGGAGTTGGTACAGAACCCAATTTTTCATAAGCATGAATAGTTGCTAAAGCTTCAATAGTACCAGCAGTTCCAACTAACCGAGGTTTTTCACCTTGTTTGATGTTAGCTAATAATTCTTCTGTCGGACGTTCTAATAAACCTCTAGTGTAAGCTTGCAAATACGCAAACTCACTTTTACTAATGGGATCTGTGGTAACAAATTCTTTCGTCAGACGTACTGCACCTACTTTTGTACTGCTTAGAGTTCTCGGTGTATTACTATCACCTAATATCAATTCTGTGGAACCTCCTCCAATATCAATAANGTTTGATGTTAGCTAATAATTCTTCTGTCGGACGTTCTAATAAACCTCTAGTGTAAGCTTGCAAATACGCAAACTCACTTTTACTAATGGGATCTGTGGTAACAAATTCTTTCGTCAGACGTACTGCACCTACTTTTGTACTGCTTAGAGTTCTCGGTGTATTACTATCACCTAATATCAATTCTGTGGAACCTCCTCCAATATCAATAATGATATGGGGTTGGTTGTTAAATTCCATTGCTGAAAGCACCCCTAAATAAATTCGTCGTGCTTCTTCCTGACCAGAGATTAAGTTAACATAGAGGTTTAACTCATCAGCTATTCTGTTAAGAAATTCTTTGCCGTTGGGTGCTTCCCGTACAGCACTGGTAGCAACTGTGATAGTTTGTTCAGCATTAGCACTTTTGGCAATTTTTTGGAAACGCTCCAAAGTGGCGATCGCTCTATCCATCACTTCCGGTTTTAAATTACCTTTCGTTCCGCAGTCTCCCAGTCTTACTGTTTCTTTGTCTCTGTCAATAATAGTAAAAGCGGGTAACCTGGGGTCTATTTTTACTACCACCAAATGTAAGGAGTTTGTACCCATATCTATTGCTGCCAAGATACGGTCTTTATTTCCTAGTGGAGTAGGAATTCTAACTAGAGGAACAGATGTAACCATATAAATGTGTCCTAGTTTACAAGTTTGTTAAATTTTAGATTAAATAATGNTCTTTGTCTCTGTCAATAATAGTAAAAGCGGGTAACCTGGGGTCTATTTTTACTACCACCAAATGTAAGGAGTTTGTACCCATATCTATTGCTGCCAAGATACGGTCTTTATTTCCTAGTGGAGTAGGAATTCTAACTAGAGGAACAGATGTAACCATATAAATGTGTCCTAGTTTACAAGTTTGTTAAATTTTAGATTAAATAATGTCATCTGTTTTATTATGACAAAAAATAACTAAAATGGACTTTTACTATTGACAAATTGTACTTGTTAAGGTATAGCCGCGATGGAGATTGAAGTATAGAAAGGATTACAGTGGATTACGGTGAGATACAAATATCAATAATAAAACCTTTGTAGGATATGCATCTTAGCTATTATGACTGTATCAAAAGTAAGTTATTAAGTTCAAAAGCTGAATGCTAAATTATTTGTCAAAAAAACTGTAGGGGTTTGGTCTCCAAACCCAAGTGCATGAGGGATTTGGAAACCAAACCCCTACGATAAAATGTTACATTACAACCTATTTAGGATTGCTGTAACTGAATACTTAAACTAAAAGGAAGGTAAAACTAAATAATGCCTAAAAAATCTATTCCCAGAATTGAATATCTACGAGTGCAAAACTATCGCGCTCTGCGTGATTTAGAACTAAAAAAAATCACTCCACTAACTGTATTTTTAGGTCCTAATGGTAGTGGTAAATCAACAATATTTGATGTCTTTGCTTTTTTGTCAGAATGTTTTACAGATGGTCTCCGAAAAGCTTGGGAAAAAAGGGGGAGATTTAAAGAATTAAGAACTAGAGATACTGAGGGAAATATAGTATTTGAACTTAAATATCGAGAAACAAAAAAATCCCCTTTAATTACATATCATCTTGCAATTGCTGAAAGAACAAAAGGTCCTTATGTTGCTGAAGAATGGTTGGAATGGAGAAGAAAATCAAGAGGAAAACCGTTTAGGTTTTTAGACTTTAAAGAAGGGGAAGGAAAAGTAATTACTGGAGAAATGCCTGATGAACAAGACAAACGTATAGATGAAAAATTAGAATCTGCGGAATTTTTAGCAGTAAGTACCCTCGGACAATTTGCTAAACATCCTCGGGTTAGTGCCTTGAGAAAATTTATTACAGGTTGGCATCTTTCCTATTTAACTGCGGACAATACTCGCAGTATTCCTGAAGCGGGTGCCCAAGAAAGATTATCGCCAACAGGGGATAATTTACCTAATGTTGTTCAATATCTTAAAGAACAACATTCAGGACGACTTGAAAAAATTCTTGATATTCTTTCTCGTAGAGTTCCACGTTGAGAAAAAGTTGAAGCTTCAATTATGCAAGATGGAAGACTTTTACTACAGATAAAAGATGCTCCTTTTGCTACACCAATTCTAGCTAAGTTTGCCTCTGATGGTACTTTAAAAATGTTAGCTTATCTTACTGTTTTACACGACCCAGATCCACCGCAACTTATCGGTATTGAAGAACCAGAAAATCATTTACATCCTCGTTTATTACCAGAACTTGCTGAAGAATGTCGTGCAGCTTCAGCTAATACTCAACTGATGGTAACAACTCACTCTCCGTTTTTTATTGATGGGATAAGACCTCAAGAGTTATGGGTACTTTATCGAAATGAAGATGGTTATACTCAAGCGAAACGTACTGACGAAATGCTAGGTATTCAAGAATTTATTGAAGAAGGAGCATCTTTAGGTAATTTATGGATGGAAGACTATTTTGAGTTTGGAAATCCTTTAAAAAATCAAGGCGCACCACGCAAAAATCAACCTAAAAATTAGTAATTATTAGGAGTGGCTAACGAGTGCATATTGAATTTCTAGTAGAGGATCGGTCAACAGAGGAAACTCTCTGTCATTTATTACCAAAAATTCTGGGTGAATCAATAACTTTTGAAACTCACTTTTTTCAGGGTAAAGAAGATTTATTTTCTCAACTACCCGGACGATTAAAAGGGTATAAAAAATGGATACCTGATGATTGGAGAATTATAATTTTAGTAGATAGAGATAATGAAAATTGCCATTTCAGTTATCAGTTATCAGTTATCAGTTATCAGTACCTCGTGGAATAAGGAGGCTTGACATACGGAATTTTATTTTTTTATCCTCTTAAAAGAGGAGGCTTAATTACCCAAATTTTTCGGTAAAAAATTGAAACAAGAGTTAGAAGAAACTGGTATCGAAGCTGGATTTATGACAAAAACTCTGGCAAAGAGTAAAAATAAAAAGAAATATCAATTAATTAATAGAATTATGATTGAGGAATTAGAAGCTTGGTTTTTTGGAGATATACCAGCTTTGACTAAAGCTTATCCTAAAGTATCTAAACATCTCAGTCAAAATGCTAAATATCGTGACCCAGATGACATTAAAGGTGGTACTTGGGAAGCTTGACCGAATAATTAATAATTAATAATTAATAATTAATAATTAAATATCTTGGTTAAAAGCCTGCCCCCATAAGGGAAAGAAAGTGCTAGGATATTTCCTTATATTCAATATGATGGTTTTAGATGAGGTAATTATCCATTATCAATTATCCATTAATTAAAAGAAGTGCTTCAAAGAAAAGGTTATCATCCAGGAGGATTAGAAAAATTGAGAGCTGCTAGAGATATTGCACCCCCGCATGAACCCTACAGAAAATACCTCAAAAAGTTTTCAAGTTTTTTATGATTGTTTATTGGAAATAATGGAATCGGAAAACAATTAATTTGATAAATTAGAAGAAGCGATCGCCTCTAAAAAATATTGCAATTTATATTATCTTAAGT
>NZ_LGSU01001395.1 GCF_002260545.1 Hydrocoleum sp. CS-953
GATTATGGATTACAAAATATTTTATTCTTGGCAGTCATATTTACCAAATCAAACAAATATAAGAAATTTTAACCCACAATATATTGGCTCTATTTAATCAATTATTCATAACTTTAGTAGTAGGCATAGATCGAAGGTTCGCCAGACTTTGGGCAATGAGGGCTTGAAACTATTGATATACAAAGGTTATAGTCGTCCATTTTTTCCTTGGTGATTGCGAACTTCCTGAGAAAAATTCGACGAATTTACAAGGTTTTGATAGCCTTTATCTCCCCAGACTGCACTATATGGCACCTACCTTCGATCCACGCCTATCTACAGCATTGATGTTTGGTAGTTCCATGATTCAGAAAAAAATAACTCAACTCAGGTAATTCTACCAGGATTCTGGGAAGTTTATCTCACGATCGCCCAATCGCCCAATACAGTATAATAGAATTTCAACCGCCGAAAAGACCAGTATATAATGAACTTACAAGAGCGAATAGAATCTCTAGAAACAAGAATATATAGTCCTTCCGACTTTCCTCTTGCCCAGTTGAGTCAAACCGAACTCGACAGTTTACTCACATTAATTAACTCTAGGAATCTAGAATCAATCTATCCCTTGTCCCCGATGCAAGAAGGGATGCTGTTTGAGAGTCTCTATGCTCCCGAATCAGGGGTCTATGTAGAGCAATTGCTGTTGAAAATTAGTCCCTTGCAAGTTGATATCTGGGAGCAGACTTGGCAACAGGTAGTGCAGCGGCACTCAGTTCTACGTACCTTCATTATTTGGGAGCATCGGCAACAACCCCTACAAGTGGTACTCAAACAGGTAGATTGGTCTTGGCAGCATCAAGATTGGCAAGACTTATCAGTAACGGAGCAACAACAGCAGTTAGAAGCCTTGTTGGTAAGCGACCGCCAACAACGTTTTGCCCTCAATCACCCTCCTCTGATGCGGTGGTATCTAATTCGGCTAGAGGATGAGAGCTACCAATTGGTCTGGAGTTTCCACCATATCCTACTAGATGGTCGGAGTCTACAAGTAATCTTCCAAGAACTATTGAGCTTATATCAATCCTCTGGCGAAGGTCAAAGCTGTACTCTGGCACCGGTAACTCCCTACCGAGACTACATTGGTTGGCTACAGCAGCAACAGCCATCTCAAGCTGAGGTATTTTGGCGGGAAAATCTACAAGGATTTACAGCCCCCACTCCCCTGGTAGTAGACCGAACTCCCTCTCAGCAACAACAGCAGCCATCTAGCTACCAGGAGCTGGAGTGCTATATAGAAGCCTCAGTAACAACAGCCCTTCAATCCTTAGTCAAGCAGCATCACCTCTCCCTCTCAACTCTGGTGCAAGCTGCTTGGGCTTTACTGCTATCTCGCTATAGTGGGGAATCAGAGGTAATGTTTGGGGTGACGGTTTTTGGTCGTCAGGCTAATTTCCCAGGAGTAGAAACCATGGTGGGGCTGTTGATGAACACTTTACCATTGCGGGTGAAAGTGCCAACAGAAGCTGAACTAATCCCTTGGCTAGAACAATTGCACTCCCAGCAAGTGGAGTTAGAGGAATACTCTTTCAGTCATCTGGTAGAGATTCAGAAGTGTAGTGAGGTTCCAGCCGGAGTCCCCTTGTTTGAGAGCATTGTGTTTTTTGAGAACTATCCACTGGGTAGTTTGCTGCAAGAAGAGTTAATTCAACCTCTAGAAATTGAGCAAATAGAATCTTTTGGACAAACTAATTATCCTCTAACGGTGATTGGAATACCTGAGGAAAGATTGCGCTTAAAAATTTACTACGATTGTCATTGCTTTGAAGCAGAAACCATTAACCGGATGTTGGGGCATCTACAAACCTTGTTAGCTGGGATAGTGACAAATCCACAGTCAAGGTTGGGAGAGTTACCGTTGTTAACTGCACAAGAAGAGCAGCAGTTATTAATAAAATGGAACCAGACTGCTACTGATTATCCAGCTTCTAAGTGTATCCAAGAATTGTTTGAAGAACAGGTAGAGCGGACACCAGAAGCGGTGGCTGTAGTGTTTGAACAACAGCAACTGAGCTATCGGCAACTGAATCAGCGTGCTAATCAGTTAGCCCACTACCTGCAAAATTTAGGAGTAGGACCAGAAGTCCTGGTGGGTATCTGTGTAGAGCGCTCAGTCGAGATGGTAGTGGGACTGTTGGGAATACTCAAAGCTGGTGGTGCCTATGTGCCTCTCGACCCCAGCTATCCTCGACAGCGGTTAGCTGACATGCTCTCGGAAGCAGCAGTACCAGTATTACTCACCCAGCAATCGGTGGTAACCTCCCTGCCAGAAAATTGTGCTCAGATAGTTAATTTGGATAGCGATTGGGACATCATCGCCAGAGAGAGCCAAGAAAATATCCTCAGTGGCATCACCTCAGAGAATTTAGCCTATGTGATTTTTACCTCTGGGTCTACTGGCACGCCCAAGGGAGTAATGATTTCTCACCATGCGATCGCTAATCAAATGTCTTGGATGCAGACATTTTTACCTCTGACCAAGGAAGACAAGGTGCTCCAGAAAACTCCTTTTAGTTTCGATGCTTCGATCTGGGAGTTCTATGCACCGTTGTTAGCAGGATCTCAATTAGTGATGGCTAGACCTGGAGGTCATCAAGACAGTGCTTATCTAATTGAATTAATTGTTCAACATCAGGTCACGATTCTGCAAGTTGTCCCCTTCTTGTTACACATGCTCTTAGCAACAGAGGGATTTGAAAACTGCCAATCCCTCAGACGAGTTTTTTCTGGAGGAGAGGCATTACCCAGGAAGCTAGTAGAACACTTGGGTCAGATTTTGCCAGTGGAATTGTACAATCTCTACGGACCAACAGAAGCAACTATCAATACCACCTACTTTAAGTGTGAGCAGCAGCTATATCAAGGAAGTGCTCCTCTGGGGCGTCCGATTAGCAACATGAAACTCTACATTCTCGATCGCCATCGGCAACCAGTGCCGATCGGTGTGCCAGGAGAGTTGCACATTGGTGGTGCTTGTCTAGCCCGAGGCTACCTCAACCGTCCTGAGTTAACTGCCGAAAAATTCATCCCCAATCCCTTTGGGCAGGAAAAATTGTACAATAAAATATACAAGACCGGAGACTTAGTCCGCTACTTACGAGATAGGAATATTGAATTTATGGGTAGAATTGACCATCAAGTGAAGTTGAGAGGATTCCGTATAGAGTTAGGAGAAATTGAATCACTCCTATCTAGCCAGGAGCAAGTAGAACAGGTGGTAGTCATCCTCAGGGAAGACAATCCCGGCAACCAAAAGTTGGTGGCGTACCTAGTCAGCCAGTCAGAGGTGGATATTGCTCAACTCAAGGATAGTCTGCAACAGCAACTGCCAGAATACATGATTCCCTCGGCCTGGGTAGTATTAGACAGACTACCCTTAACCCCTAATGGCAAAGTAGACCGCAAGGCCCTACCAACACCAGACATAGAATTAACAGAAGGAGAATTAGTTGCGCCCCGCACCCCTAGTAAAGAAATTATCGCCAACATCTTCGCCTCAGTCCTGGGAGTGAAAGCAGTGGGCATCTACGATAACTTCTTTGCCTTGGGAGGACATTCCCTCTTAGCTACTCAAGTCATTTCCCGTCTACGGGAAGCCTTGCAAGTGGAACTACCCTTGCGCTCCTTGTTTGAAGCTCCCAGTGTAGCTCAACTAGACCTGAGTTTGAGGCAACAGCGTTTTACTCAGGAGGCACTGAAAGTTCCCCCCATAGTCTCAGTGGCAAGCCATGAGGAACCCTTGCCCCTATCCTTTGCCCAAGAAGGACTGTGGTTCCTGAACCACCTTGACCAACAAGGAATTGTCTACAACCTCCCCTCAGTCTTGCATCTGAGGGGTTCCCTCAACCGAGAAGCACTCTCGTGCAGCCTCAAAGAAATAGTCCGCCGCCATGAAACGCTGCGAACTAACTTTCACCTGGTGAATAATCAGCCTGTGCAAGTGGTACGGTCAGCCACAGACTGGAGTCTGCCCTTGATTGATCTGAGTAGCCTAGAGCCTGAGCAAAGGGCTGTAGAAGTCAAGCATTTGGCACAATTAGAAACAAAACAAGCCTTTCAACTAGAGTCTGACTACCTGCTCAGGGCACAATTAATTCAAGAAACTGCTAGCTCCCATATTCTACTCCTGACTATACATCATATTAGCTTCGACGACTGGTCGATGAGAGTCTTACTAGGAGAATTGAATCAACTCTACCCAGCCTATGCCCAAAAGCAACCATCGCCACTAGCCGAGTTAGACATACAATACAGGGATTTTGCCATCTGGCAGCGGCAGTGGCTATCGGCAGAGGTGTTAAACCAGCTGCAAAGCTACTGGCAGCAGCAGTTAGCCGAACTACCACTACTAGAACTACCGACAGACCGTCCTCGTCCAGCAGTGCAGAATTTTCGAGGAGCGAACTTACCTCTGGAAGTTCCAGTAGCACTAACCGAGAAACTACGACAACTAACTCAAACAGCTAACGCTACTCTGTACATCAGTCTGTTGGCAGTATTTGTCGGCCTGTTAAACCGTTACACTGGGCAAGAAGAGATTGTGGTCGGCTTACCCATTGCCCATCGTAACCGAAAAGAGCTTGAACCCTTGATTGGCTTTTTTGTTAACACTTTGGTGTTAAGGGTAGACCTATCTACTGACCCCAGTTTTGAGGAGTTACTGGGTCAAGTGCGGCGGCTGGCCTTAGAAGCTTATGAGCATCAGGACATGCCCTTTGAGAAGCTAGTAGCAGAACTACAGCCAGAGCGAGACTTAAGCCGCAACCCACTGGTGCAAGTAATCTTCACCCTCCAGAATGCGCCGAGAGAGGAGTGGCAGTTGCAGGAACTAAGTCTGACCCTAGTCAACTCTGAGGTGCAAATGGTGCAGTTTGATCTGGAGGTTCACTTGTGGGAAGTAGAAGGGGGGCTCAAGGGGGTTTTGGCTTACAGCACTGACTTGTTTGATCAGGGTACAATCGAGCGGATGTGGCAGCACTATCTGAACCTGCTGGAGGCAATAGTTACCAACCCACAACAGCCCGTGTCGAAGTTACCCTTGTTAACGGCACAGGAGCAGCAGTTATTAGTAGAATGGAACCAGACTGCCAGGGATTATCCCGCTAAATGTCTCCAAGAGTTGTTTGAAGAACAGGTAGAGCGCACACCAGAAGCGGTGGCGGTAGTGTTTGAACAACAGCAACTGAGCTATCGCCAACTGAATCAGCGTGCTAATCAGTTAGCCCACTACCTGCAAAAGTTAGGAGTAGGACCAGAAGTACTGGTGGGTATCTGTGTAGAGCGCTCAGTCGAGATGATAGTGGGTCTGTTAGGAATACTCAAAGCTGGTGGTGCCTATGTGCCCCTCGACCCCAACTATCCAGCAGCAAGATTGGTTTATATGCTCTCGGATGCCGGGGTGTCAGTATTATTAACTCAGGAAAGGTTGTTGTCATCCTTACCAGAATCTGCAGCCGAGATTGTCAGTTTAGATCGGGATGGGGAGCGTATTGGGGGAGAGAGCGAGGAGAACCCCGTCAGTGATGTCAGTCCAGAAAACTTGGCTTATGTGATTTACACGTCTGGTTCTACAGGTAAACCCAAAGGAGTAGCGATCGCTCATCGTAGTTTAGTCAATCTTATGTATTGGCAGCAACAGCAAGGGATTGCCTCCCCAGAAGCCAAAACACTACAATTTGCCCCGATTAGCTTTGACGCTTCCTGCGAAGAAATCTTCTCCACCTGGTGTACTGGTGGCACTCTAGTACTAGTTTCCGAGGAAATCCGACGGGATAGCTTTGCCCTGATAGAATACCTAGTTGAGCATCAAATCGAGAGACTGTTTGCCCCCTTTGTGGTCTTGCAGCAATTGGCAGCAGTAGCTCCCCACTGCCGAAATCTGCCCCAGTTAGCTGAAATCATTACAGCAGGGGAACAATTGCAGATTACCCCAGAATTAATGGAATTGAGCCGACGCCTCCCCGATTGCCGAGTGCAAAATCAATACGGCCCGTCAGAGAGCCATGTCGTTTCAGCCTACACCCTCGAAGGTAGTGCCACCACTTGGCCGACCCTGCCCCCCATTGGTCGTCCGATTGCTAATACTCAACTCTACATCTTGGATAAAAACATGCAGTCGCTCCCTATCGGTGTGCCAGGAGAATTGCACATCGGTGGTGTAGGGTTGGCACGGGGTTATCTGAACCGGAGGGAACTAACCCAAGAGAAATTTGTACCCAATCCTTTTTCTGGGAAAGGGGAAGCACGACTCTACAAAACTGGGGACTTAGCACGCTACCGACCAGACGGGAATATTGAATTTCTGGGTCGCCTGGACGAACAAGTGAAAGTTAGAGGTTTCCGCATCGAACTGGGTGAAATTGAAACATTACTTAGCCAGCACCCGCAAGTAAGTCAGGCAGTGGTAGCCGTAAAGGGAGATCAAGCCAATGAGAAGCGTTTAGTGGGATACATCGTCTTGAGGGAGCAAGAATTGATACCCTCTCAAGAGCTGGGTCAGTTTCTCAAGGAACAGTTACCGGAATATATGGTACCTGCAACGTTTGTGGTTTTGGACAAACTGCCTTTAACTCCCAGCGGCAAAGTGGCTCGCAAAGGCTTGCCAGCACCAGAAGTGGTATGGAAAGAAGGAGAGTTTGTTCCCCCTCGCAATCAGGTGGAGCATCAACTGGTGGAAATCTGGTCAGCAATTTTTAATTTATCTTCAGTGGGGGTTCGAGATAACTTCTTTGATCTTGGCGGTCATTCGTTGTTAGCTGTCGCTTTAATCAGTCGCCTCCGGGAACAGTTTGGTCAGGAGTTATCCCTAGCGAGTATATTCCAAAACCAAACTATCGAACAACTGGCAACGACTCTGCACGAGTCAAGAGATTTCTCTTTTGGGTCTACTTTACTACCGATTCAAACTGAGGGGGTTAAAATACCTTTCTTCTGCGTATCTGGTGGTATTGGTTCTGCTTTCTATTTTCAGATGCTAGCACGTCATTTAGGTTCAGACCAACCATTTTACGGTCTGCAAGCTGTTGGTCTTGATGGTCAATCAGAACCTCATACACGAATAGAGGATATGGCGGCTGACTACATCGAAGCAATTAAGTCTATTCAAACTGAGGGGCCGTACCTGTTAGGAGGTCATTCTTCTGGGGGACATGTAGCTTTTGAGATGGCTCAACAGTTACAAAAACAGGGGGATAAAGTTGCTCTATTAGTCATCATTGATGTCAGTGCGCCAGATCTCAGTTACAAAATGGCGATGGAGCAGTTTACCTCTTGGGATGATGCCACTTATATCGTCAATTTAGCGGTAGTATTGGAACAGTTATTTGAGAAAGAGCTAGAGGTATCAACTGAAAGTCTCCAACCTCTCTGTTTAGAGGAGAAAATCAACTATTTCAGCAATCAGTTGCAAAAACATGGGGTATTACCACCGGAAGCTGGCATTGAACAGGTTCGGGGCTTAATAAATGTTTATAAAGCTACTTTCTCAATGTCCATCAAGTATTTGCCCCAAGAAGTCTATCCGACTCCCATCCTCTTATTCAAAAGGAGTGATGAATTTTCACAGGAGATGAAGAGAAAAGCGCAGTTTGAACAAATTAATGACCCGGAAAATATGAAGGATTCGGTCTGGGGTTGGGGTGAGTTTGCTGATGGAGCAGTAGAGCTTGATTTTGTTCCTGGTAACCATGTTACTATGATGCGAGAGCCAAATGTTCAAGTTTTAGCTGAAAAGCTGAAAGCTTGGCTCGCAAGAGTTTCGACTTAGTTAATGATTTGCGTATGTAAGCAATATAAAGCTATAGTTATCTCAAATAGTAGTAATGAGGCTGAGATTTGTCAAACTGCTCTAATCACTGCTTAAATATTTCTAGCAGTGTATCTATTGACAAAGACTTAAATACAGGTTTAGACTTGAGAAATGCGGTTTGCTTGACCGTCAATGCCTGTGGATGAGTAACCGCCGACGGCCCGTAGGGACGTTGCATGCAACATTCGTACAGCAGGAAGTAAACATTAAAATGTCAATTTTTATGACGTTTTATATCGGTTTTATGAAGCAGTAAATGATAAAGGGTAACACAATGAGTACTGCAACAAGTTATAAACAGACGCCATATGGCAAGAGGATGTATAACGTCACTGGACCTATCAATGTTGATGTGGCAAGAAACTATCTGAAAGTCATAGTAGCGATCGCTAGTGCTGATGGTGAGTTAGCACAGAAAGAATTAGATTGGTTTCTGGAAGAACAGCAGCTACTGGGAACACCATCCGACCTGATCGAAGAAAATGTCCTAAATTTCGATGGAAAAAATGCGGACATCGAAGAGCTATTGGGCGGTATGCATTATGATTTTTCTCTAAATTTTCGCTGTTGTATGTTGTACCAAGCGATCAAAATGAGCCGTGCCGATGGAGTGTATCACGAGAAGGAAAAAGCCGCTGTTGCTCGAGCCGCGGAACTGTTAGGAATTGAACAAAAAGTACTTGTTAGTATTGAGTCTTTGATAGAAATAGAAGAGTCGGCAGCTCGGCTACGATTTGCGATATTTGAAACTGACGCTGAATAGTTGAATTTATCAATTATTATTTTTCTAGTTAATTTTTCGGCGTTGTAGAATTATGTGTATCCGCTCTGCTCAGTAAATGGGGGTAAGAAGAGAAAAAGTACAAGTAGTGTTGTAGAATAGGACTCATGACGCAAAAACTATCATCAGAGAAATTAATGGCTACATTACTGCAATCAATTAGCCCTGGTTTGATTGCAGATGAGGAAGTGCATCAAACAGTATAAGTATTACTGGTATCGGCTCAATAATTGGGGGTAGGCAATGATTCCTCTGACCATGACCAACCGAATAAACTAACAGAAGCTTTCTCACGAATAATAGTTGCCAGAGGGAGAATTCTTCCAGCCTTAGAAGTGCGGTTGCTGATATACTCAAAAAAGCTAATACCCAACTTACGAGTAGTCCAGTAGGGTGCGTTACGTTTCACTAACGCACCGCTGAAAATTCGGATGCTTTACTTCAAAACATACAAAATGAATTTTTAGACTAACTGATAACTGATATCTGCTATAAGTAAATAAAGTTGTCTAGAATATAGAAACAATCTATGGCCTCAGATTTTGATAAATCTACAATTGAGTTCATTGAGGCAGAAGTGAGCAAATTACTCAATAATTTGCCCAACTTGAAACAGCAAAAATGGATTGGGCGATCGCTCTCTACTATAGTTAATATGGCAGGAGAAGAACTCGATCGCCTAGACTGGAAGATATTAGCTGCTTCTTTACAAGATATGGAAAAGGGTTTTCAAACATTTTATCCCTACCGCCATATTCGTAAAATTACAATATTTGGTTCTGCACGAATAACTCCAGATACTCCAGAATATCAAATGGCAGTAGCATTTGCTCGTCGAATTACTAAACAAGGTTTTATGGTAATGACGGGTGCAGGTGGTGGGATAATGCAAGCTGGTAATGAAGGTGCGGGAAGCGACAAATCTTTTGGTCTCAATATTCAGTTACCTTTTGAGCAAAACTCTAATCAATTTATCGCAGGCGATAATAAATTAATTAACTTTAAATACTTTTTTACTCGTAAATTATTTTTCCTCAAAGAAAGTGATGCTTTGGTATTATTTCCTGGTGGTTTTGGTACTATGGATGAGGCATTTGAAAGTTTAACATTAACACAAACAGGTAAATATGGTCCTGCTCCTCTGGTATTAATAGATTATCCTGGAGGAAATTATTGGCATGACTGGAATGATTTTATTCATAAACAATTGCTGCGACGAAGGTTAATTAGTCCAGAAGATTGTAATTTTTATACTATTACTGATAATTTAGAATCAGCTTGTGAAGCGATCGCCAATTTTTATAGAGTGTATCATTCTAGTCGTTATGTAGGAGAGAAGTTTGTAATTCGTCTCAACTCAGAAATTTTACAAAAAGATGTAGATTTTTTGAATCAAGAATTTAGGGATATTTTGACTGTAGGAAAGATTGAAAAAAGTCAAGTTTTACCAGAAGAGTCAGAAGATGAAACTTCTCATTTACCACGTTTAATTATGTATTTTAACCAAAAAGATACTGGTAGATTATATCAAATGATTGCTCAGATAAATCAAATGGGAGAAAATACAACAGAATTAACTCATCCAGAGCATAAGTAATTAGTAAGCATTCAGCAGTCAGCTATTAGCTATCAGCTTTCGAGTTAAATCTACATTTCCTGTCACCTAGAAGTATAGGTACACCAGATTAAACCGTAAAATTTTTGTAGCACAGGCATCTTGCCTGTTAGCTGTGTACCTCACGCCTGATGGAACGCTGTATTAAAAAGCTGAGAGCTGAAGGCTAATAGCTGAATGCTGACTATTTATTTTCAAACAAATAAACATCATCCTGTTCATAACTAAGCTGAAATTCTGAATTAACTTTTAGTTTATCTACTAATTTCCGCGAATATTCCTGACTACTTTTCCAACCGGGATAACGTACATTTACTAAGATATAATCATACTCAGCTAAAGCTTCATCTCTAGGTAACTCCTCTTCTTCAACAATTAACTTAATAAACTGACGATGACTTAAATGAGGACTAATTTCTGAAGTAGTTAAAACACCACCTTTTGTCTCAACTAAACTAATTGCTGTTCGTGCAGCTTGCCAAGTATCTAAATAATCTAAATAAATAGACCAAAAATAACCATATTTAGCTAAAGCCAAAAATCCGATGCAAGACCAAATTATGATAAATTTTGGTAAGCGGTTACTAACAATTGTAGATAAATTTTCAGCCTTATCTTCTTGTGAGCGACGTAAATTCCATACCCAATACCATAAACCACATTTACCATCAGCGATCGTATAAATTACAGCCATTAACAAAAAAGGCAATATTGGCAAAGAATACTGATGAATTAAATCTCGTTGAGCATCAATATCAGACAAAATATTCATAGCCAAAACTGGAGAAGCAGCTATTAAAGGAGTGAAATATTTAGGAGCCAGCCACCAAATTATCGGCAGATTTAGCAATAATAAATATTCCAAAGTTTTGAGAGAAATTAATCTACCAAATACCAGTTCAGGTCTTAAAAAAAGATTCAATAAAATTTCTGGAATAGAGTCTCCTAAATATCGATAACGTCCGACTCCTCCAGGTGGCAGACCGCCCTTAAAATAAGGTATTAGTATCTCAGTAGCAATAATAAACCAAGCCGTACCAGCAAATAAAGCTATTGCACCACAGACTCGCTTTTTTTCATAGAAATATAACCAAAAACCCATAGCAGCAATTGGTAAAGATAAAGCAGCTTTGCATCCTAAAACCCAGATAATAGCTAAACAAAACCAGAAAATTTTATCTAGTTTTGCTGCTAAAATTGCTCCTAATATTGCTGGTAATGCCATTACCTCTGGATGAAAATCGAATAAGTTGAGATTAAACACCACTGGGTATAACAAATAGACTATTACTATGGCAAAAGCTTGTTTTTTATTTAACCCTGAATGACGGGCTAAACTCCAAGTAGGAAAAGTTCCTATTGCTAAACAAATTGCTTGTATTAGTAATAGGCAATAAACTGAAGGATAAATTTTATAAAATAATGCCACGGGATACATTGACCAAGCAGCATGATTGCCCAAATGATGTACTTCTAAAAAGGAAGAAAAAGGGGTTAAACCTTGACTTATTAAATAAGTAACTTGGTCATAAATTCCCATTTCAAAAGCAGAAGATTGAAATAATAAGTGACGCACACTGCTACAGATAAATAAAATTATGGCAGCAATGATAGTTATTTGAAGTAGAAAATCTGATTTTAATCTTTTGAGAATTAGCATTTTTAGAAGGAAGAAGGAAGAAGGAAGAAGTGAGGAATATTATAGCAATTATATTTCAGTTGTAACCCACATTCCACGGCAATTATTCACTATGTATAAAATCACCAGAATT
>NZ_LGSU01001396.1 GCF_002260545.1 Hydrocoleum sp. CS-953
TTAGTGCTGTAGACCTTTGACATAAGGAAATACTATAGTCAGAGTTACATAAAATGTCTTTATTCTGACATATTTTTGGCTTAAGTAAGGGTATTCATACCGTTTCACGGAAGTTAAAAGCCTGAAAGGTTGCGAGGCGACAGCCGTGGCAATCTCAAAGTCAAAAGTCTAAATCAAGATTTGAACAGCTCAAAACTTTGACTATACATTAATTTCAGGAAATTATTTCACATTTAAAGTTTGAAACTATTTGTGACATCTTTAAAGTGAATTGGTATCAAAAAATCTTTTTTCAAAATTATTGCAGCTAAAATAGTAATACCATTTCTCAAAAACTTTTCTACATTTGATTGAGTAGGTTAGTGTAAGGACGTTGCATGCAACGTCCCTACTGGAAAAGTAAAAATCAAGAATAATTAACGTTAACTTACCTAAAATCATCAAAAAAGTTATCCTACTAAAGTAATTACCTAATAACTGAAGTTTTAATTAAATATAGAATTACTTTTGGGAATTGATATAACACGTCTAGCTTTATGGGTGTGGGTAAGTTAAAATCTGGCACAAACTTAATATGATGCCTAGTGCAGGATAGCGTAAATAACTAACCAGTTACAAAATCCTAAAAGCCTTACTAACCAATACTTTTGACTTTTGAGATTCCCACGGCTGTCGCCTCGCAACCTTTCAGGCTTTTAACTTCCGTGAAACGGTATGAATACCCTTACTTAAGCCAAAAATATGTCAGAATAAAGACATTTTATGTAACTCTGACTATAGTATTTCCTTATGTCAAAGGTCTACAGCACTANCCACGGCTGTCGCCTCGCAACCTTTCAGGCTTTTAACTTCCGTGAAACGGTATGAATACCCTTACTTAAGCCAAAAATATGTCAGAATAAAGACATTTTATGTAACTCTGACTATAGTATTTCCTTATGTCAAAGGTCTACAGCACTAACGAGCTAATAAATATCTTAGCTGAAGAACGCCAAGCTTGTATACAAGGCCATCGTCTTAATTTGGCTGCAACCCCCCGTACTGGCAACCCAGTGGTTGACCAATTTCTCAAACCGGAGGCATTTCAAAAGTTTACTGCTTATCAAGATTTTAAAGCTGCTATCCATCGCTACCAAAGGGAATATTTGGTCTCTGGTATTGTGTGGCGACAAGTGACAGTTAATGAGAAAACTATTAGTTTTCCTGTGGTGCATGAACAGTTAATTGCCTTGTCGGATGATTTAGAAATTTTGCAGGGAGCAAAAGCTTCTGTGTTAGATTTTTGGAACCAAGTGACTATAGGGATGGATTTATATTTAAGTGTAAGTCATGGTCGAGAATTTCGCCCAATAGAAANCTCTGGTATTGTGTGGCGACAAGTGACAGTTAATGAGAAAACTATTAGTTTTCCTGTGGTGCATGAACAGTTAATTGCCTTGTCGGATGATTTAGAAATTTTGCAGGGAGCAAAAGCTTCTGTGTTAGATTTTTGGAACCAAGTGACTATAGGGATGGATTTATATTTAAGTGTAAGTCATGGTCGAGAATTTCGCCCAATAGAAATAATTGAGATAGAGGCGATCGCCCAACGTACAGAATGGGCAAATATGTTGAAGTGGGAAAAATCAAATTTTCTGGAGATGCTGCTGCAGTTGGGATGGGGAAAACCAGAGTCAGCAGCTTATCGCAGAGGTTGGCCTAATTCTGGTAGTGAGTATATTCATGCTGTTAAACCTGGAAAACAACCTATTTGTTGAAATAGGGAATAGGGAGTAGGGAGTAGGGAGTAGGCAAAAAATATAATATTTATTCCGTTATTTGTACCACATTAACCTGGAATTTGCTGTATGTATTAATTATTCATTATTAATTAAAATATTAGGATTTTATCTAATGTCTCGAACTAGAATTTTCACATGGCGATCGCTCTTAACTATCAGCATTGTCTTTTTCTTAGTTTTAATACTGACAATTTTTACTATATTATCTTTTATTCGTCCCCCTCTAACTAACACAAATTTATTATTATTTCCTGGAGTTTTATATGAACGGATTGCTTTTTCTCAACCCCGTCCGATTATGATTCATGTTGTTACTATTGACCTTTCTACAACAGGAATGAAAGTATTAGTAACGCCCAGAATTTCTACNCCCTCTAACTAACACAAATTTATTATTATTTCCTGGAGTTTTATATGAACGGATTGCTTTTTCTCAACCCCGTCCGATTATGATTCATGTTGTTACTATTGACCTTTCTACAACAGGAATGAAAGTATTAGTAACGCC
Source organism: Hydrocoleum sp. CS-953 (assembly GCF_002260545.1). Classification (GTDB taxonomy): domain Bacteria; phylum Cyanobacteriota; class Cyanobacteriia; order Cyanobacteriales; family Microcoleaceae; genus Trichodesmium. Next base: position 2,290 of record NZ_LGSU01001396.1, read on the forward strand.
CAGAATTTCTACTTCTCCAGACATGAAAATTTCCGCCCGGACTACTTCCGAATTTGTCAATGAATTTGATTTACAGCTAGCAATAAATGCCAATTTTTTCTACCCATTTTACGAAAAGACACCTTGGGATTTTTACCCTAAAAGTGGGGATTTAGTAAATGTAGTTGGGCGGGCAATATCTAATGGTGATGACTACTCTATAGTTGATAGAAATTGGCCGACTTTATGTTTTAATGTCAAGAACTATGCTCAAATATCAGATAATTCTATTTGTCCAACTCAAACTACTCAAGCTATTGCTGGTAATTTAATTTTAATTGCTAATGGTCAGGCAATTGCTGTGCCTGGAAATTCACCTTTTAATCAGAGAGCTTATCCACGGACAGCAGTAGGAATTAATCAAAAAGGCGATAAATTATGGTTAGTTTTAGTTGATGGTAAACAGCCTTTTTATAGTGATGGTGTTACTATGGCAGAACTACAGGAATTTATGATTAATTTAGGTATAGATAAAGCATTAAATTTAGATGGTGGAGGTTCAACAACTTTAGTGGTAAGACCTGATTCTCAAGGGAAATTATTAAATTCACCAGTTCATACTCTTATACCTATGCGTCAACGTTCAATTGCTAATCATTTAGGATTTTCTATTGTACCTTGAGCAAATTCATTGTCTAGGGAGTAGGTATAATTTCAACAATTAATTATTAATAAGTAAGCATTCAGCAGTCAGCATTAAGCGGTCAGCTATTTATTTTAGTTTCAGAAAAAAGCTTTAAAGGAATTGTTTTTCTTCTTTTGGTCGATTGAATATGGCTACGGGCGAAACGCGTTTCGCCCCTAAGACTCCTGACTCCGAGCGCGATACGATAACTAATTACCCGGATTCTATATAAATTGGATGGCGGGCAAGATGCCCGTACCACATTATTCTTGAAATCTTTTTAGCATATCTACTGCCATTTTTTGACGTTCTGAATCTCCATCTAATCCAAAAAGAAAAGCAGCTTGCTGAAAATTTTCCGTTGCTTTACTTTGATTTCCCATTAAGTAATAAACTACCCCTCTATTAAAGTAAGACTTAGGATTATTAGCATCAATTTTGATAGATTTATTTAAGTCTTGTAATGCGTTTTGCTTTTCTCCTAATTGTAGATATTCATCGCCTCGATAATAATAAGCTTGAGAATTTTTAGGATTCATTTCGATAGCTTTATTAAAGTCGGCGATCGCTGCTCTTTTCATTCCCACTTGAGAATAAGCAACTCCCCTACTTAAGTAAGTTTCACTCTGACCAGGATTGAGATTTATAGCTTTATTTAAGTCTTTAATTGCACCCCAATAATTTTCTTTTTCTATCTTTTTTTTAGCCTGGTTATTAATTTCAATTGCCTGTTTTGCCAAATTAAATCTTTTCGGCTCTTTTTTTTTTGCTCTCAATCTTTTGTATCGGCGGTACTTTAGGTTGTCTTCCTGCCTATGCAGCATTAGAGTCATGGAATGAAACTCCTCAAAAANCCCCTACTTAAGTAAGTTTCACTCTGACCAGGATTGAGATTTATAGCTTTATTTAAGTCTTTAATTGCACCCCAATAATTTTCTTTTTCTATCTTTTTTTTAGCCTGGTTATTAATTTCAATTGCCTGTTTTGCCAAATTAAATCTTTTAGTTATTATTTGATAATTTTCCCGATAAAGTTTTAACTTTTCTCTAGCTTCTAAATATGAACCGCTCTCTTGAGGAATCTTTTCTAATAAATTAATTGCATATTGCCATTTTGCTTGTGCTTGATACCAAGTATTAACAGGATGGGGTGGATTTTGTACTAATAAAGCTGCTGCCATTGCGGACTCTTTTGCTAACTTTAAATATATAAATCCATATTCTTCTAAATATAGCTTTCTCTCTATTGCCGTCAGTTGATAATTTAGTTTAACTATTTCTCTGGATACAGGTTGTAAGGGTACGCCAGGTAATTGAATAGTTTGTTCTAAAATGGCTATTGCCTCAGGCAATTGATTTCTTGCTAGCCTAAGTTTATTAATATTGAAATCTTGGTTAATATTTTCTAAACTGGCTATTTTTCCTTGAGCTATAGTTATGGATTTTTTTTGTACATTATTTAACCAAACAATTGAACCGCCGTAACCTAAAGCCAGGATAATTAGAATAAATGTAATGGGGTTTCTCTTACCCATGCTTGCTCCTCTCAATTTGATCAATATTTTTTATCGCTTATGGCTGTAGATAGTTTACCTGAATACAAAAAAATTTATTGAATAACCTGATAAGTCAGTATACACTTTAACTACCCCGGCGAGAAGTCCCGCGCTCTCCCGTAGGGGAGCGTCGGGAGTATGTCAAGTCGCCAGATGTAATTAAATGTCACTATGTCCGAAGCCATTGGATTGAGGGTAAAGCAAGCAATATCATGGGTTTGAGCTGTATAGAACCCCTGAAGGGGTTCTATTTAAAATTAGAGATTGAGAGTAGGGGAGTAGGGGAGTGGAGGTAGGGACGTTGCATAAGGGCGTCCGTACGGGAGTGTGGAGAGATGGGGAGATGGGGAGATGGGGAGATGGGGTGTATTAGATATCTCCCAAAATACAATCATCAAATCAATTCTTACCCATTTTTTATCAATTAGGGCTTGCTGATTAAATATCAAAGCATTGAATGATAAAGGTTTATGGCAGTTTTCAAATGGATAAACCACAGTCGATTTGCACCGGGGGCATGATGGAATATTTGTTGATGTGGCAAGTTGAGGAGCAAGAACTTTGAAACTAGCCTTTGACTCCTGTAGGGGCGAATGGCCATTCGCCCCTACNAGTACCAGCTTTTTGGTTGATCAAGCCGAAAAAGTGAGCATTTTTGGTAGATTATGGCAGAAAAATCGGGGTTGCACATTAAAGAATGATAATAGGTTTTAAACTGTACAGACATGAAGAAAAGAATTATCTAAAAATATCTAATTTCAGACTTCATCATTCCTAATTGTGCAACACCGAAAAATCACTCTTACTATTCTTCCTTCTGCCTCCTCTATAATTCCTATTCCTCCTGTACGGGCGATTTCCTACGGAATGCTCCTAATTACGCGTTTACGTTTGCAGAGCATTCCGAAGGAAAGTATTCCGGAACGGAAATCGCCCCTACTACTCCTAACTCCTACCCTCACCCATAAAACTTTTTCAGCAAACCCCAATTAATTCTCCCTCCCAAAAAAGGCTAAAAGCTTTATCTATTAAGATAGTATTGGCTAAAAACTTTTAATCAATACCGTTTAGTTATAGCGGTTTTCACAAAGGTAGACTACAAAAGNGGCGATTTCCTACGGAATGCTCCTAATTACGCGTTTACGTTTGCAGAGCATTCCGAAGGAAAGTATTCCGGAACGGAAATCGCCCCTACTACTCCTAACTCCTACCCTCACCCATAAAACTTTTTCAGCAAACCCCAATTAATTCTCCCTCCCAAAAAAGGCTAAAAGCTTTATCTATTAAGATAGTATTGGCTAAAAACTTTTAATCAATACCGTTTAGTTATAGCGGTTTTCACAAAGGTAGACTACAAAACTTCTTCCTTCTCTCCTAGATAACTAAAGCCTTCTTCCTTTCAACCAAAATCTCTGTACTCTAAAAAACATGAAAACTGCTATAAGTATTTTTTTAGGTAAATCTTATAAATAGAGATTTTAAGTTGAGTAATTTACTGAACTCTCTTGTAAACTGCTATAAACTTAGTAATTATATTAACACCAAAAATTAACCAATATTTTTGTGATATGAAAACAAAATTTCATCCACATTTTCTAGGGTGACTTTCTCCCTGTCTGCTAAAGTTTTAATTGTCTGAGTAATAGCTTGAATTTGAAAAGTTTCGAGATTTAGACCTAGTTGATGAGCGCGATGTGCAATACTATTTTTACCTGTTAGTTTGTGATTAATTAAAATTGACCGATTTAAGTCAAAATCATTAGGATCTATTGCTTCATAAGTTCTAGAATTATTGATGATTGCTTTAGTATGAACTCCGGCTTTATGATTAAAAGCAGCTTCTCCAACAATGCAATGATCGAAAGGAATAGAAAGTCCTATTTTTTCTGCTACTAATTGATTTAATTTCTGAAGATAAGATAGAGAATATTTTCGATTTAAAGTTTCTGGATCGAGGGTATAAAGACGAGCAATTAATCCAGCTAAAGGTGTAATACCATTACGTTCACCAATGCCTAAAACACTTGTATCAATATGAGTTACTCCTGCTTCAAAAGCAGCAAAACTATTAGCAATAGCACAACCTGTATCATTATGACCGTGAAATTCTATATCTTCAGAAAAGCATTGTCTCATCTCTTGAATTAATTGATAAACTTGATGGGGAGTGGCTATACCTACTGTATCAGCTACCCCAAACCGATTGACAATTCCTAATTTATTAATTGCTAAATAAACTCGTAGTAAATCTGATAGGGAACTACGAAAAGAATCTTCTGTGGAAAAACGCAATTCTATTTGGGGATTTTGTTGATGAATAAAAGTAATAACTTCTGTGGCTATATCAATAATTTCATCAATACTTTTACCATGACCAAATTGACGTAAAAGTTTAGATGTACCCATAAATAGATTAATACCATCTACACCTGTATCTAGGGCAATTTTTGCATCTTCAATATGGCAGCGAATATGGGTGATAACTTTAGCTTGTAAACCTAACTGAGCTAAGTTTTTACAGTCTTGATAGGATTGAGGGGAAACAGTTGGAGATGTTACTTCTATATATTCTACTCCAAATTGATCTAGTGCCCTAGCAATTTCAACTTTATCTCCAGTAGAAAAATTTGACTTAAAAAATTGTTCTCCCTCTCGGAGAGTAGAATCAACTATCGCTAGTTTACTTAATAACATTTTTTTAGTTTAAATATAATTCCATAATTTTAGATAAACATATTATAGGAATGATTGTTAGTATGATTAATTACAATTTATTTTCAAAAAAATGCTAGATATTAAAAATATTTAAGATAGTTTAAGTTATTTTTGAATTTAGCAATCTGTGATGAAAAATTTTGATTTGCTGTTATCAAAGAAAGAACTAAGAAGAGCCAAAGCAGGTCTATTTTTTAGTAAGAATAAGGGTTTGGAGACCAAACCCCTACAGATTTGAATTTTCCGCCTTGCATAGAGTGCGGGATGAATTAGTAGGTTTGGGGGGGGTGGGGGGTTGGGGGGAAAATTTAGGTTTAGAAAAANATAGTTTAAGTTATTTTTGAATTTAGCAATCTGTGATGAAAAATTTTGATTTGCTGTTATCAAAGAAAGAACTAAGAAGAGCCAAAGCAGGTCTATTTTTTAGTAAGAATAAGGGTTTGGAGACCAAACCCCTACAGATTTGAATTTTCCGCCTTGCATAGAGTGCGGGATGAATTAGTAGGTTTGGGGGGGTGTGGGGAGTGTGGGAGAAATTATAGTTTTAGACAAAGAGGAAGTACAAAGATTCATCCCAAGGTTTCAGCAACGCCTAATTTTCTAATAATCCCCTTACCGAATAATTAAGGTTTAAAGCCAACTAGATCAAGAGAAACAATGAATTTATTTTCCTTTTATTCAATCCAATCCGTTTTAGGGNTTAAAGCCAACTAGATCAAGAGAAACAATGAATTTATTTTCCTTTTATTCAATCCAATCCGTTTTAGGGAGAGGTAATTATCAATTATCAATTATTGAACTATATCTAATATATTTAATAACTTTTTGAGCTAATTTTTGAGGTGTAAACTTAGTAGTTTATAATACTAAAGTTCGTTATGGAGTGATAGTCTGTAAGGCTATTTTTGTTGCCTGAAAATTGTAGTTTATACTCTCTTCAAGCAAGATTTTTAGTTTTTGACTAACTTCTGTATGTTGGTAGATTCCTTTTTTAATCCCAGTGAAAATTTCTTGGGGTTCAGCAAAGGTAAATAAACTAGAAGCTTCAGGTATACCTAAAGCAGAAAAACTCATATTTTTTTGTTTGATTACTATTCCATCTTCCACAGATTTTGTTATTTGAATAAAAGCATCATTTCGAGTCAAAAGGCGTTTTAAACGTACTAATAATGGAGCATCTAAAATCACAAATTTTGCCTTTTTCAAAATATTAGCAGCATAAGTAACTTCATTTTTACCCCGTCAACCATCGAGAATTAATGGATAATTAATTTGATTAAGATTAAGTTGTAATTGAGTCAAAACATGAGCCATACCACCGGGAAATTATTTTTGATATTGACGAGTATATTTAAACCGCTCTAGGCAACAAATTGTTTGAATATTCTTTCCATTTAGACCTGCAATATAAGGAATAATTAATTCTGTGGTTAGAGTACGTCGATTGGGAAGTAAGGTAAAATTCAACCCAGATTTAGTTAATGTATTAATCATTGTAGTTTTACCTACTCCTGTTAAACCGACAATGATAATTAGGTATTAATTTCTGGTAGAAACCCAACCTTTTTCTGAAGGAACTCCAACACCAATTCCTGGTTGTAACTTTTGAAAACTTTGATGAGTTTTAGTTATATTATTGAAATGATAATTTTTTTAATTAAAGTGAGTATATCTTAAAATAGGGAATAGGGAATAGAAAGGAAAAAAACAAATGTACTTTAGTAACTTGAGAAAGGCTAAAGATAAATATTAAAATTAAATGAAATGACCAAGAGAAAGTAAACTTAAGTATTTCAAGCCTCTGGGTGAACCCAGAGGTACTGATAACTGTTAACGCAGTTACGACCATAGGAGGCTAACTGTTAACTGATAACTGAAATGACTCATCACATTTTGAAAGCTAACTGTAAAACTGTTCATTTAGGAGGATTTTCACATCAACTAGAACCANAGGGAATAGAAAGGAAAAAAACAAATGTACTTTAGTAACTTGAGAAAGGCTAAAGATAAATATTAAAATTAAATGAAATGACCAAGAGAAAGTAAACTTAAGTATTTCAAGCCTCTGGGTGAACCCAGAGGTACTGATAACTGTTAACGCAGTTACGACCATAGGAGGCTAACTTTTAACTGATAACTGAAATGACTCATCACATTTTGAAAGCTAACTGTAAAACTGTTCATTTAGGAGGATTTTCACATCAACTAGAACCAGCATTAATAATTAATTCTGGCGATCGCGTGGATGTGGAAACTTATACTGGTTATTATCTTTATGACCAAGCACCTGAAGATTTTTTAAATCCTGAATTTCTAGAAATTTGTCATAATTTACCAGCAGAAAGAAAGGTCGGTTCTGGTCCTCATTTATTAACTGGACCGATATATATTAATGATGCTCAACCGGGAGATGTACTAGAAATTATTCTGGAAAATATTTACCCTAGTTTACCGATGGGATTTAATTCTATTCGTCGGGGATGGGGAGCATTACCTGAAGAATTTACGGAACCAAAACTAAATTTTATTCCACTAAATTTAGAGAAAAAATTTGCAGAATTTCCTCCTAATAGCGGGATAAAAATTCCTCTTCAACCATTCTTTGGAATTTTGGGAGTTGCTACAGAAAATTCTCAACGTTCTTCTATTCCTCCTGGTAGTTATGGAGGTAATATTGACTGTCGGGAATTAAAGGTTGGTTCGCGAATATTTTTGCCTGTTTTTGTGCCGGGCGGTTTATTTTCTATTGGTGATGGTCATTCTGCACAGGGCGATGGAGAGATAAATGTAACAGCAATTGAAACTTCAATGAATGGTACTATTAAGATTAAATTGAGAAAAGATTTACAAATAAGTTTTCCTATGGCAGAAACATCTAGTGATATTATTTCTTTTGGATTTGGCAATACTTTAGATGGTGCTTTTGAATTAGCTTTAAAACAAATGATTAGTTGGTTAGAAAAATTTGTTGGTTTGAGTCGTGAAGATGCTTATATTTTGTGTTCCCTTGCAGTGAATTTTCATATTACTCAAGTTGTAAATAATCCTCAAAAGGGAGTGCATGGAATGTTGGCAAAATCTATATTACCGAAGAAAACTCCAGATAATATTAAATCTGGTAGCATTGGTTTCATTAATGGATAATGGATAATGGATAATTGATAATTGATAATGGATAATTGATAATTACTTCTCCCTTTTAGGGAGAGGATTGACCAATAAGGAAAAGATTTATTTCTCTTGGTCGATTATACAAATTACCAAAAGTAATGCTATACTTCGACTATACTTCAACAGTCAAATATTTAGCAAGACTCAAAGTCTGTTTTTAACAATTATTAGTTAGTTAATATAGATTATCACTACTTTTCCTCTCCCCCCTCCTCCCACACTTACCACACTTCCCCACCCAACCAAATATAGCAAGATTTTTGAGAAATGGTATTAGATATGGCGTTTTGCTGCGCGACATATAAAGCGTTAGCGTTAGCGCAGCTCCTCTGNCAAATATAGCAAGATTTTTGAGAAATGGTATTAGATATGGCGTTTTGCTGCGCGACATATAAAGCGTTAGCGTTAGCGCAGCTCCTCTGGAAGAGGCAGCGGCTCTGCAAGAGCGGGAAACCCTTCCCTCCGGGACGCTTCGCGAACGCCATCCCATCCTACGGAATTCTCCGCAAACGACCGCTTTTTTCCCTTGAAAGGGGAGGCTTCAAGGCGTGAATTATCTAATTATTTAATTGGTTAATTATTAATTATTTCGGTAATATAAAATCTGGTTGAAAAATTGTGATTGCGACTATAGGAAGCAATCTCCGTGAGATCCTGAGATTGCTTCATACCAACAAAACTTCAGTTATTTTAAGTTAAATAACTTTTATTTGAAGAGAAGGATATTTCAATTATGACTTGAGATAGTAAAATAATAATTTATGCTTAATTTGAGCAATATTTTTGCATATTTTTGTTGCTAATTTTTTGAAAAAATCTAGACTAACATCGCAAAATTTATATGATTTTTCTGAATTTTTATGAGACAATATTGACAAAATTGACTTGCGTGTAATTGCTTAATTATGGTGTGAAATTCTGCCATTTTCCATATAGTTGAAGGCTAAAATTCCACAGTATCTACTATAGCAATGTGCGCTGGCACGCTTTACAAATTGCAGGAGGTGTCCAAGCAGCTCAAAGCTTTATATTATCGGCAATTTATTCTCACTATTGCTTGTTTTATGTTCCCTGTTCCCTGCGCGCAGCGCTATAATGATTGACTGAAGTAATAGCAGTTACAATATATTCTGCTGAAGTTGGTAGAAACATTGGCCCAGAATCACTTGACCTTTTCATCTCTTGGAAAACCTTATTCTTTACTAATAACTGAAGTTTACTTTTTTCATTCCTTTAAAAGGGGATACTTGAGACCTTATTTTTTGCTCATACTATCTATTATCCATTTTTTTGATTTTGGAGCTCGCTAAAATTTTTTTCTTCTATCATACTAAACAATCCTAAAATCTAAAATAATCTTTAGATTTTATTTAAAAGTTCTTGAAAACTGAGAACAATCAAAATAATTTAGACCCAATTATCTTGATAACATCGTATCTTAAATAGAAAGAATATTTAATTTTGAATTTTATTGATTATAATATCTACAATAAAAACTTCTTTGATTAAGGAATAAGAATATGAATAATCAGAATAATTCTCATTGTTGTAGCTGTCACCATGAAGAAAATGATAATCATACTAACCAAACTACCCAAGAGTCACATTTAAAACAGGAAATTTTACCTTTACTTCCAGTCGCTATTATCT
>NZ_LGSU01001397.1 GCF_002260545.1 Hydrocoleum sp. CS-953
GGCAGAAAATTCTGTGGAGTTTTTTCATAAGAGTTTTGGTGAGTTTCTCTGTGCAAAACGGATGGCAGAAAGTCTGGAAGATTTGACAGAGAAAACTGGGAAGCGACGTAAGACTTATGTGGTGTCTGATGAGGAGTTGGAATGGCAGGGTTACGATCTGTTTGGTTATAGTAATTTGACGGCGGAAGTTGTGGAATATTTGATGGCGTTGTTGGTGAAAAGTGAGGTAGAGTTGGTGGTGTTGTTTGAGCGGTTGCATGGGTTTTATCTTGACTGGTGTGATGGGAAATTTATTGAAGCGACCGAGGAAACTTTACCTCAGAAAAAGGGGAGGCAGTTGCAGCAGTGGGGTATTGAGTCTGGGCAACGTCGGGGGGATATTTATACGGGGTTGAATGTGATGATTTTGTTGTTTGAGTTGCATCGTTATGGGCAGTCTCAGGAGGGGTTACGGGAGCAGTTGCATTTTTATCCTTGTGGTAAACGTGATAGTGAAGATTTTGAAAACACAAAACTATTGAAGATTATTGGTTATAGTCAGTGTCTTGAGAATCGTGCTTTTGTAGAAATAGTAGGTAAGTTTCTCATTAGTGCCGACCTCATTGGTACCAACCTCATTAGTGCCGACCTCATTGGTGCCAACCTCAGTGATGCCAACCTCAGTGATGCCATCCTCATTGGTGCCTGCCTCAGTGGTGCCGACCTCAGTGGTGCCAACCTCAGAGATACCGACCTCATTGGTGCCTACCTCATTGGTACCAACCTCAGTAATATAAAATGGAATAATCAAACCAACTGGTCAAATACTATCGGTTTACATGAAGCAAGAGAAGTTCCAGAAGACCTACAACAAAATCCAGAATTTGCCGCAGCAGTTGCTCAGTCACGAGCAGCAAGTCAACAACAACAGTAAATTTTTAGGGGGCGTTAGAAGGCTTAAATTCAGACTATGAAAAGGATTTAACAATCCGTCGTAACGCACCATTGAATATGTGTGGGTCTACTTTTTTGAGACTAACCATCAGTAGATTATTAAAGGTGCGTTACGCTTCGCTAGCGCACCCTACTGGACTCTTGCAAAAATATCATTTTGTATTCGCTGTTCATCATAAATACTGAGCTTTCCACCTTTTCTAGACTTTCCAAAATGCCATCTACCTACAGTTAAAACAAATTGCTTCGCAGTAGAACTTGCTGGATTATCTTCCAAGATATCCAATGCTCTATTATAGATTCTTTCTCTCTCAGACTCAGGAAGTAGCATTATATGTGTGATACATTGCATAAAAATCCTCTGCACATCTGAATTTATGGGATTTGTATTCAGATAATCTATAAATGGATTGATTAGGTCGGTTGGTAGTAAGTGTGCTTTGCTAGCCGATATAGCTAACCGCTCGTAACTATCGGATGTTGGTTTGACTTTCTCTTGTTCTAGCAACTCCTTAAAGAGATAATTGGAGCTGAGATACTGGCATTTGCCCACTGCTGTCATANATGTGTGATACATTGCATAAAAATCCTCTGCACATCTGAATTTATGGGATTTGTATTCAGATAATCTATAAATGGATTGATTAGGTCGGTTGGTAGTAAGTGTGCTTTGCTAGCCGATATAGCTAACCGCTCGTAACTATCGGATGTTGGTTTGACTTTCTCTTGTTCTAGCAACTCCTTAAAGAGATAATTGGAGCTGAGATACTGGCATTTGCCCACTGCTGTCATAAATCGTTGATGTGCTAGTTGATCTTGAGGATATGCAGCCAGATGTTTTACCATTCCCTCAAGCATCAAATCACTGAATGACTCAGCTCTTTTTATCACTTCTAAAAATCTCTCATGTGCTAGCATATCTTGAGGTTTTTGGGAAGTGTGTTTGAGCAGCTTTTCAGTCATTAATTTACCAGGAGTATAAGAATAGCCCTCACCCTTGTATTTCTTTATTTTTGCATCTAAAGCACCTAAAGTTTGGATGAATTGCTGATGTTTTTCTCTAGAGTTAGAATTACGATATAAACTATCTAGGATCGGTAGCATTTTTTCTTTTTCAAACTTTACAACCGATCTTCCTCGGTAGTAATTGAGCAAAGCTAGCAGAATAATAAGTATTATTATGGCAAATATATATTCCATTGTTGGAGTCCTCAAAAAATCACCTATAAATCTTAAATTTTAATAATACCATGTCCGGTAGTATCTTTAGTAGTTTGTAGGTTGGGTTGAGGTCACGAAACCCAACACCAAGATATATTTGTTTCTTTGACCAAAAGTCTCGTCTTAGGGAGTTTCGCACAGAAACAATTTTTGTAAGAAGACATTAAGAAAACCTAACAAGAAACTTCCACTTGTTGGGTTTATCCTCCGGATAAGCTCCGCTAACGCCAGCTCAACCCAACCTACCTTAGAAGCGATCGCTCACAATGCCAGTCATAGTGATACTAAAAAGGCAAATATTCAACTATATTCAGCCATTCATCAGCTTCAGAGCCTAAAGCAATCAATTCCAAATCCTTAACAAACTCCCCTATCGTACCTCCAAGTTGATGACCAAAGATTAAACCAGCAAATGGTTTCCCTTGACTTTGCCAAGTTTCAGCGAGTACCTTAAAACCAATATCTTGAGTAAATAAAACTCGACCTTGCAAAGTTGCTCGTGCTAAAAGTTGGTCGTCTAATAATTCTGCAGCATCATCCTCTATTGCAGTAATAACATCAACTCCACGACGACGTAGTTGTTGAGTAATAGCTATGGGAATATGAACATCCATGTAAAGTGGAACAGACATTTTATAGTAACCCCCTAAGACGCATCCTTACTAAAAAAGGTGATGGAGCAGCAGCAGATTTTTCCCGCTGTACNTGCTAAAAGTTGGTCGTCTAATAATTCTGCAGCATCATCCTCTATTGCAGTAATAACATCAACTCCACGACGACGTAGTTGTTGAGTAATAGCTATGGGAATATGAACATCCATGTAAAGTGGAACAGACATTTTATAGTAACCCCCTAAGACGCATCCTTACTAAAAAAGGTGATGGAGCAGCAGCAGATTTTTCCCGCTGTACTTGTTCCCACTCCTGACGAATTTCTGCATTAATCTCATCCTCATGGTCAAAATAATATGCCATTGCTGCATGAGCTTCCGAAAGCCTTAAATAAGGATGTTGGCGACACATTTCGTCAACAGACCATCCATAAGCTAAATAATCCATAACAATTTGAGCAACACGCACCCTGGGTATTCTTTGTAGTCGTGGTGGTTGATTTTCCTCTATTTTTATATGAGGATAATTAACTTTTACAGTCATAACTATAATAGTGAATAGAGTTAGAAGAATATATGCTAATATTATAGCAAAATATTTAAGGTAATAAAAATTATGTCTGAACTACAAGAATTAAGAAAAAAAGCTCTAAATTTATCGGTGAGCGATCGCCTGTTATTACTCCAGGCCATTGCAGATTCTTTGAGCGAAGAACTTAGCCCTCGGCCAGAGTTACCTCCTGATTTTTTAGACAGGATGATTGGAATAGGAAAAACAGACACTCCACCTCCAAATGATGCAGAAGTTGAAGCGATACTTGAAGAACGTTTAGTGGAGAAATATCTAAAATGAGAGTTTTAATAGATACAAATATTGTTTTAGACGCTTTGCTAGAACGGGAAGCATTTGTTGAGGATGCAAGGACTTTATTCACAGCTATTCAATCTCAGCAAATACAAGGATTTGTCACAGCAACAACTTTAACTAATATTTTCTACATTGTTAGAAAACAAACTAAAAGTATTGAACGAGCAAGAGAAGCAGTTGCTATGACATTAGCATTAATGAAAATTTGCGAGGTTAATCGTAATATTTTAGAAACTGCTTTTGCTTCTAATTTGAGGGACTTTGAAGATGCAGTCCAGTTAGCTTGTGCTTATGCTAAGAATGTGGATGCTATTGTTACTCGCAATGCTGATGATTTTGCTGGTGCAAGTCTGCCTATTTTGTCAGTTCAACAGTTATTTGAACAGATGAATAATGATGGATAAAAACATCAAAAACCCACGTTGAAATTTGCCAACGTGGGGAAAATATAATTTCTAAATTTTCAAACTACTAGCGCCTCTAGCTTAAAAATGTGGGTAAGTTTCATAAATTAAGACCTCTCCCCTAACCCCTCTCCTACAAGGAGAGGGGAAATACTCCCCCTTCCCTAGCAGGGAAGGGGGTTGGGGGGTTAGGTTTTTTTTAACCACAATTTTAGTCTAGATAAGCTACTACTATTACTGTAATCTCTCTTTTAAATGTTCCCCTACTCGCAAAGCATTAGCAATAATTGTCAAAGCAGGAGTTACGGCAGCACTCGATGGGAAAAAACTACTATCTACAACATATAAATTATCTACATCGTGGGTACGACAGTTAATATCCAAAACTGATGTTTTCGGGTCTTCCCCAAACCGACAAGTACCACACTGGTTTGCTACAACTTCGATGGGAACTTCCCCACGAGGATAAATGCTACCACGCTTCAATACAGCATTTCCAACCACTTTGTCTACTGACTTCAAGACATCCATCCAACGATGCACTAGGCGATCGTGTGCTTCCCAGTTGTTGGGAGTGTAATGGAAAAATAGCTTATCCCCTTTTACTTCAACGCGGTTATTGGGGTCTGGTAATATCTCCGAATGTATCCACCAACCAATGGAACGCAATGCTAACTGTTTCAAACCAAACCCAGGCATTGCTTTTGCTAACACAGATAATATAGGTGGAGATTCGGCAAAAGTAATATCTTGGAGCAACCCACCTGTGTTCTCAATGTGACCCATTGGATAGGAATAATTCTCGTCTCCCCAATAAAAATCATTTATACCAACGCTTCTGAGAAAGTTACCAGAGTTAGGTTTCGGACTGGGTTGCACTATGGCGGTCATCTGATGTTTCATCAGGTTGCGCCCAACTTGTCCGGAACTGTTTGCTAAACCATCGGGATGTTTTTCGTTAGCAGAACGTAATAATAATGCTGCTGAATTGACTGCTCCACAAGCAAGTACGACAATATCGCCAAAAAATAGAAATGATTGTTTGCCAATTTCTACTTCTACTGCTTTGACAGTATTGCCAGAGGAGTTGGTGAGTAAACAAACTACTTTTGCATTAGCTTTAATAGTAATATTGGGAGCGTCGAGTAGTGGTGCAATACCGAATACTTCCGAGTCGCCAGTGGGGTCTTCCTCTTCGCGAGTCAGAGTTAATGGTAAAGTTTCAGGATGTAGACCTTGTTCGGCGATCGCTTCGACAACTTTTTGAATTTCTGGGTTGTGTTCAACTGCGGGATAAGGATATTCTGCACTGTGGGGAGGTTCGGTAGGGTCGTTGCTTGTTTGACCGTGAACTTTATAAAGTTGTTCTGCTTCAGTGTAATAAGGTTCAAAGTCGTTGTATTTGAGACACCATTCTGGAGAAATTCCTTCTTGATGTTCCACTGCTTCAAAGTCTTTTTCCCGCATCCGAATTAGGGCAGCTCCATAGATTTTTGTATTGCCACCAATAGCATAATTTGTCTGTGGAGAAAATGGTTCCCCTGCATTATCATACCAATTTTCATGGGCGCGATAAAGTTCTTTTTTAAAGATATCAGCGTGCGCTCTATTTTGGATTTCCAGAGGCATAAAATCACCTCTTTCTAGGATTAATATTTTTTTGCCAGTTTCAGCAAGTTTATATGCTAAAGTACCACCACCTGCTCCTGTGCCGACAATAATTACATCATAATGTTGGTCATCAATAATCATTTTTTTCTTCCTTTAATAGTTTTTTTGAGATGTATTGAAGAAGTTAAAAGTCAAAAGTCAAAAGTAATATTTAATATCAAATATGCTTGTGGGTGGAGTGTTATAACAAACCGGGTTTATGAGAGGTAGATGTTAGTATAGTGAGGTATTTAATAAACCCGGTTTCTCTGCTTGAGCGCTACACAAAAAATTTATTCTGACCCCTGAATTAGAGTTTAGAATTTGGGAAATTGTTTAGGTAGACAGCTACACAAAAAATTTATTCTGACTCCTGACTCCTGACTCCTGACTCCTTAATTATTTCACTGCCAAATATAGATAAGGATAAACAAAATAATCCAAATTACGTCAACGAAATGCCAAAATAAAGAAGTAGCATTAATACCAAAATGACTGTTGTCGTAGTTGCCAGGAATGAAAGAGCGACCTAACATAATTCCTTGTAACAAAATACCTGTCATAACGTGCAGACCATGAAAACCTGTCAACAAATAGAAAGTTCCACCGAAAACTCCTGTGGTAAAACCAAACTCTAAACTATTCCATTCAATTCCTTGACCTATTACAAAGTAGGTTCCCATTGCCATTGTTGCCAGCAAAAATATCCGAAACCAAGTTAAGTTATCCTTTTCTAAAGCTTTTTCGGCAAAGTAAATAACGAAACTACTGGAAACCAGAATTACTGTATTAATAGCAGGGTCTCTAACTTCCAAACCAGAAATACCTGGTGGCAACCAGTTAGGAGTTGTGGTTTTGTAAACAATATATCCGGCAAAGAAACTGAGGAAAATTACGCTTTCCGAAAGTAGGAAAACGATAAACCCAAACATACTATTGCCTTCTTCGTCGTGGGTATGTTCCTCTGCTGAGTGCAAAGGTTCCTGCACTTGTTCTGAAGTAACTGCACTATCCATATTAAAATTCTCCTTTTATTTANAATTACGCTTTCCGAAAGTAGGAAAACGATAAACCCAAACATACTATTGCCTTCTTCGTCGTGGGTATGTTCCTCTGCTGAGTGCAAAGGTTCCTGCACTTGTTCTGAAGTAACTGCACTATCCATATTAAAATTCTCCTTTTATTTATATCGCTTCTAGTTAGCGTAGGTTGGGTTGAGTAGTTAGCGTAGGTTGGGTTGAGGAACGAAACCCAACAGATATATAGCTCAAGTCAGAAGTTAAATTCTTACTGTAACTAAATTTGAGAGGAGCGAGAATATCCTAACCATCCTGACGACTTCTATATTACAGACAGATATTTTTGTTGGGTTGCGCTGTCGCTTAACCCAAGCTACTCCTAAATTTGAGAGGAGCGAGAATATCCTAACCGTCCTGACAACTGCTATATTACAGACAGATATTTTTGTTGGGTTGCGCTATCGCTTAACCCAAGCTACTCCTAAATTTGAGAGGAGCGAGAATATCCTAACCATCCTGACAACTACTATATTACAGACAGATTTTTTGTTGTGTTGCGCTGTCGCTTTTTCCTGACGGAAAGCTTTACGCCAGCAAAACCCAACCTCCTCCCAGTTAGCATAGGTTGGGTTGAGGGATGAAACCCAACAGACAAATATAATGGAGGGTTTGGAGACCAAACCCCTACGATGACCTAATTCATAGTTTTGGGAACTGCTGCTATATGACCATTGGGGTCGTTAGCAGTCAAAGGTTCTGACTTACCATAACCATAAGGTTCAGAAATAATTACCGGAAGTTCCTCAAAATTCTCTACGTCTGGTGGGGAAGAAATCATCCATTCTAAACCTATTGCTCGCCAAGGGTTAGCAGGTGCTTGTTTACCTTGTATCCAGGAACTAACCATATTTAAAATGAACGGCAAAGTAGACATTCCCAACAAAAATGCTCCCAGACTTGCTATCAAATTCCAAAACTCATATTCGGGTGCATAGGAAGAAACTCGGCGCAACATTCCTTGCAAACCTAATGGGTGCATTGGTAAAAAGTTGAGGTTTGTACCGATGAATGACAACCAAAAATGCAACTGACCCAAACCTTCATAATACATTTTCCCAGTCATTTTAGGGAACCAATGGTAAATTGCAGCATACATTCCCATTGTTACGGTGCCATAGAGAACGTAATGAAAATGACCGACGACAAAGTAGGTATTGTTAACGTGAATATCTACAGGAACAGCAGAAAGCATGATGCCAGTAATACCTGCAAACACAAACATTATCAACCCACCCAAAGCAAATAGCATGGGAGTATTTAATCGAATTTTTCCACCCCAAATAGTCGCTACCCAGGCAAATACTTTAATTCCAGTCGGTACAGAAACGCACATAGTTGACAACATGAAAACCATCCGCATCCAGGGAGGCGTTCCACTCGCATACATATGGTGTACCCAAACCAGACCGCTGACTCCAGCAATAATCATAGATGAAATTACTACCACTTTGTATCCGAATAGTGGTTTCCGACTGTATACTGGAAATATTTCTGAGAAAATACCAAAAATAGGTAGAATGATAACGTAAACCGCAGGGTGGGAATAAAACCAGAAAAAGTGTTGAAATAAAACTGGGTTGCCTCCGTTAGCAGGGTTGAAAAANACCCAAACCAGACCGCTGACTCCAGCAATAATCATAGATGAAATTACTACCACTTTGTATCCGAATAGTGGTTTCCGACTGTATACTGGAAATATTTCTGAGAAAATACCAAAAATAGGTAGAATGATAACGTAAACCGCAGGGTGGGAATAAAACCAGAAAAAGTGTTGAAATAAAACTGGGTTGCCTCCGTTAGCAGGGTTGAAAAATCCTGTTCCTATTGTAATGTCAAATAACAACATTACTGCACCTGCTGTTAGTGCTGGCAGTCCGAATAATTGAATAATTTGAGCTGCAAATACCGTCCAAACAAAAGCTGGCATTCGGAAATAAGTCATACCTGGCGATCGCATTCTCACAATGGTTGTGACAAAATTGACCGCTCCCATAATGGAGGAAACACCGGAAATGGCAACAGCAAGAATCCATATTACCTGACCGTTAATTACGCTACCTGTAGGATTTTGGATACTCGCGGGAGGATATGACCACCAACCTGCTTGAGCGGGTCCACCAGGAGCAAAGAAACTAGCCATCATTAGGATACCGACTACTGGTACCATCCAGAAAGCAGCAGCATTCAAACGAGGGAATGCCATATCTCTAGCTCCGATCATTATCGGTACGAGATAGTTTGCCAGACCAACAAGAGATGGAAACGTCCACAAAAATAGCATGACTGTGCCGTGCATGGTGAACATTCCATTGTAAATAGTGCGGTCTACAAGGTCTGACTCTGCTGTCATCAGTTCGCCCCGAATCACCATTGCAAATATTCCACCGACTAGGAAAAAGATAAAGGAGGTGACTAGGTATTGGATACCGATAACTTTATGGTCGGTACTGAAACTAAAGTATCGTCGCCAGTTGGGCGGTTGTTCATGTTCTGGTTTTTCTATGGCATCACCGGTGCCTTCGATTGTTATTTGTGTCATAGAATATTTTTTTCCTTTGATATCTGCAAATAAAAATATGTAGGTTAGCTAAATTGTAGGGTGCGTTAGACAGCTACAATAATTCACTATAAAAGGCATTTAACAATCTGTCGTAACGCACCATTTCAGAATTATTGCAGTAAGACTGACAATAAATGCTTGTGTCATATATTACTTTTGCAGTTCTGAGTTTAAAATTTTCTTGTTTCTACTTCCTTATCTACCTTGTCTGTCCAACAAATAAGGTTTCCAGCTTCCCCTTTTAAGGGTATAAAAACAATAACTTCAAGCATCTGAATTCAGCTAGAGGTACTGATAACTGATAACTGACAACTGATAACTGAAATAAGCTCCCTAACTCTTATGATAATTAACAATAGGAGGTGCAGCAGGTATAACTGAAGGCCAACCTGGTTGCACAGGTGCTTCTGATTTTTGAATATATTCAGTATGTGCCTGATTTTCTGCTGGAGATAATCTAGTATTTGCTGCCGTTGCCAGCCAATTTTTGTAATCTTGCGGAGATTCAACAACTACATCTGCTGCCATTGTAGCAAAATAAGTACCGCTATATTGAGAATCAGTCAGACTATATTTGCCAACCCGGATGGGAGTAAATTCAAAATCTATTGGATGCTTAGGAATAATGTCTTGCTTCAGTCGAAATGCTGGAATATAAAATCCATGCAGCACATCTTCTGAATTTAATGCTACCCGCACCCGTCGATCTACAGGTAAGTGCAGTTCGGTGCTAGTCACGCCATTTTCTGGATAGCGAAATACCCAAGACCACTGTTTGGCATAGACTTGGATTTCTTCCACAGGTTCACCTGCAGTTTCTAATGGAGCTGCATAAGCTGATTCCATTTCTAATGGTGTATGCAAATGTACTAATTCCATTGGTCCCTGAATTGCCATTTTTTCATAGACATTGTAGCTGTAAGCAGCAATCCAAAATACTAGAAAAATTGGTATTGCCGTCCAAACAACTTCTAGGGTAACGTTACCTTCAATATGAGGTCCGTCGCTATAGTCATATTTGGCAGCGCGTTGGAAAATAACGGAATACATTATAGTTCCAGTTACACCCAAAAATATGAAAGTACCAAGAGTTACCAGAAAACTAAATAACTCATCAATTAATATAGATTCTGCTGCAGCTTGAACTGGCAACCATGAGTAAGATAGTTGCCCGATCCAAAAACTAACAGCAGCTAAAACCAGAGCGATCGCTCCCAAGGTTAAAATAGTGCGGATTTTCATATCAATATGGAAATAGGGAACAGGGAATAGGGAATAGGGAATAGGTAGTCAATACACCTCTACAGTAGGTAGGGACGTTGCATGCAACGTCCCTACAGAGTAGGGGGAAAAAATTGATTATTTCTTGGCGATAATTGATTTTATTTTTGATTATTGGAGATGTCTAATAGGATGTGTAATAATTTTGCTAGGAACTTACTAAAATTATTTTAGGACAACATTAGGATCTTTGCCAATTTCTAGTAAAGCATCAGCAGTATTATGTACTCCAAATTCCGCAGCTAACTGTGCGCCCAAAGTACCATGAACATACATAATAAACATGATAAATAAACCAACTCCTAAATAACTCCATTGCACTTCTAGAAGTTTATCCTTAGAAAAAATATAACGTTGAAATCCTCTCCAAATCGTCATTCCCACAATCATCGCTAATAGCAAAACACCACCAACTCCATGCCACAGCATCGTATCCATTGCTCCCAACCCCCAGACACTTTTAAGTTCAGGAGATGGTTTTGCCAGCATAATTTCATAAAATCCTGCTGCTACCGTGAAAAATGTGATAATTGATGAAGCTAACATATTGTACCAACCTACATCAAAAAAGTTGGAACGAGTCGCAGATATCGCTAAAACTTTCAGGAATGGTTTTTGTAGAGGAAACAATATCCCAACAATATCAAAAGCAATCCCCATAATAAACAGACCTAGGGTCAGATGAACTAAATTCGGATGAATGGGGATGGCGTAGGGAAGTCCATTTGCTCCAAGTTGGGCACTCAAACTATCTATTAATTCTGGGTTCATTGTAAAATTCCCTCCTTTATTGCTTCCACTACTGGTACTGTGTGTAATCCATAAACCCAAACCAGTTTATCTCCCAGGTAGACTTGAAAAAACACTATCCCTACTAATACCAATCCTAATCCCAGATATGGGATCGGTAATTTTTCTGTGTTGTTAGAACGAATCACATAACGCCAACCAGTGATAGCAGCAATGATTCCTGAAAGAGACCAACCAATTAATGTATGTAAATTTAGCACTGGTTGAACTGCTTCATAAGGTTGTGCCAGACCTGCTTCGTATTGACCAAATATTATGGCAATAAAAATAGAAATGGTGGCAAAAAACATATTCCACCAGCTTACTTCATATAAACGGAAATTACGAGTGAAATAACCAATAATGTCACATAGGAAGGCAAATAATACCATCGCTATTACGAAGTGGACAACGATGGGATGTATTGTATCTGGATAGGGTAAATTGTGTTCATTTAAAGGTGGTAGATACTCCCACATAGTCTTCTCCTTAAGTAGATATAGATATGCGTGAAAAAAAAGTTAAATTTTACGAGTTACTTCAGAAAAATATTTTCATTAACTTTTTCTCATAACGTTCTACTTGAATTTAAAGAAGATATCTATTTTTAACCGTATCAATACTCACAATTTTCCGACAAAAATACTCAATTCTTTTTTTTTTGATGAAAGTTAAAAATTCATGTATTTAAGTTGACATAGTTTTTTTTAAGATTTGACGGTTTGTCATAGCGAACTATACT
>NZ_LGSU01001398.1 GCF_002260545.1 Hydrocoleum sp. CS-953
TAATTATACAAAAGGATCAATAAAATATTTTAAAATACTAAATATTTGCTCCTCTCAAGTAATAATTTAGTAATAAAAGCAGTAGAAAATATTATCTACAGTACCTTAAAATACTAATATTTTCTACTCGTAATGAACATAACTGGGGTAAACATATTACCTACCCCAAAATATCAGGAACAGGCAAGATGCCTATGCTACCGTTTATTCGTGTCCGCTTTTCAATATTTAGACAACAAAATCTTCACTTCCTCCTCTATTTCCATATCCTTCATTGCTTCCCACTCAGCGCGACGAACGCCAATAAACGCTTGAGCTAATTCAGCTCCCAAAGCATTTTGCAGAATATCATCATTAAGTAACTGAGCGATCGCTTCTCCCAACGAACTAGGTAAAGCATCTATTCCCCTCTTTTCCCTTTCTTGAGGAGTCAAAATTCCTGGGTCAACCGCCACAGGTTCCCCAACATCAAGACCTCGGTTAATGCCATCCAAACCAGCAACTATCGCACTTCCCAAAGCTAAATAAGGATTAGCAGAAGCATCAACAGTTTTCAACTCAAAATGAGTGGGAGAGGGTGGAGCAAAATTACTCGGCACCCTGACAGCAGCTTCCCGGTTATCTAAACCCCAAGCACGAAAGGCACCACTCCAGAAATGGGGGCGAATGCGACGATAAGAATTAACGCTTGGAGTTGTCAGCGCCATTAAAGCAGGCAAATGCTCAAGAATTCCGGCAATGAAACTACGAGCAATTTTAGATACTTCCCCTTTTCTATCTGAGTCAGGAACAATATTTTCTCCTCCTTGCCACAAACTCAGATGTAAGTGGCAACCATTACCTGCTTGGTCAGCAAAAATTTTCGGCATGAAGGATGCGGTGAGTCCATGTTTGAGAGCTACCCCCCGCACTGTTTCCCGAAAAATCATTTGTCTGTCAGCAGCTTGTAAGGCGTCCGTATAACGGATAGATATTTCCTGTTGACCAGGACCAGACTCTGGATAATACCTTTCCACTTGAATTTCTTGAGCAGTGAGAGCATCCGCAATGTCATCAATTACGGCACAGTTAATATTCATCCCCAAGGTAGAGGCAAAAACTGTATCATCTGTAGGGGTGATACCGTCAGAGTTCGATTTGAGTAGGTAGAATTCGTTTTCAAAGGCGGCTTTTATTTGTAAACCTGCTTTTTCCGCAGTGGCGATCGCTCGTTTAAGAAATCTACGGGGACACAAAGACCAGGGAGAGCCATCTTTAAACAGATCCCCAACTACACTGACATGAGTAGGAANGGCAAAAACTGTATCATCTGTAGGGGTGATACCGTCAGAGTTCGATTTGAGTAGGTAGAATTCGTTTTCAAAGGCGGCTTTTATTTGTAAACCTGCTTTTTCCGCAGTGGCGATCGCTCGTTTAAGAAATCTACGGGGACACAAAGACCAGGGAGAGCCATCTTTAAACAGATCCCCAACTACACTGACATGAGTAGGAACGTAAGGTAATGTATGCAAGGTAGACCAGTCGGGAACTAACCAAGCTTCTCCCACCGGAGCGAGACCTGTTTCAGAAATTACGGCATCGTACATGACTGGCAATGCTTGTTGGGCAACTGTAATGCTGACTCCTGTGTAGAAGTGTTCTGGTAATACGTCAATATGGAATGCTTTGGAGCGGATGATATTGGCGTTATCACAGAAGAGAACGCGGACGAATTTTGTACCGTTTTTTTTCAGATGTTTAAAAATGTCTTTTGGTCGATTTGGTTTTTTGCTGTTCATGTTTTCAAGTTAAATTACTTCAAGAGCTTTTGACTCTTAATCTGACACAAACTATACTATATAGCAATCCGGGCTTATGTTATAATATTTTATCGTAGGGGTTTGGTCTCCAAACCTGATCGAAAATGGGATAGAGTTACTCTAATCCCTGTTACAAAAAAACTTCTGATGATTTCCCCTCCTGGGAGGGGTTAGGGGTGGGTTGAATTCTGACTTCTGACTTCATTTCAGAATGGGATTTGGAAACCAAACCCCTACAACTTTTTTCACAAATCATTATAGCAATCTGCGCTTATGTTGTAATATTTTATCGTAGGGGTTTGGTCTCTAAACCCGACGAAAATGGGATTTGGAAACCAAACCCCTACAGCTTTTTTCACAAATAATTTCATATTGCTATATAACTAAATTTAGTCAACTACCTCGAAAAAATTAACCATGATACAATTAATTTTTATTGTTGTTTTTAATTATTAAATTTATGGTTATGGATGAGGGAGTAATTAAATATCATTGTCATTGGATAAAAGGAGAATCTGTGGCGCTTGCTCGCCTGACTGATTTAATGAAAAAACGCGACTTAATGCGTTCCTTGGGATTAATTGGTGTTTACGAAAATGGTATTGGTTTTGGTAATGTTAGTCAGAGAATAAATAATTCTAATCAGTTTATTATTTCTGGGACTCAAACGGCTCATTTCCCAACTTTAAAACCAGAACATTATACAGTAGTTACTGATTTTAATATTGAGGAAAATAGTCTAACTTGTTGCGGACCTGTCAAAGCTTCTTCTGAGTCTTTAACTCATGCAGCTATCTATTATTATCGACCAGAAATTATGGGTATTATTCATATTCATAATTATCATTTTTGGCAAGAACTTATGTTTCAAGTTCCTACTGCTAATCCAGATGTTCCTTATGGTACTCCACAAATGGCAAAAGAAATGTTTCGTTTGTTTGATGAAGAGAATTTAGGAGTAGAAAAAATATTAGTAATGGCAGGTCACGAAGATGGAATTATTTGTTTTGGCAAAGATTTAGATGAGGCTGCTAATATTTTATTTAGTTTTATAGATACAGCAGATTCAAAGTCCAGTAGGGTGTGTTAGGCGCTAGCCGTAACGCACCACTATTAATTCAAAAATCATCTTAAGAAATTGATTACCAAGTAATTTGTGGGGTGAATTATGCTTCTATGAAAACTGTGCGTTACGTTTTCCTTTTCATGTCCCCCAGGGAAACGCACCCTACTAGACTGTTTACCTAAATTGAATTGTAAAGATTTTCTAAAGTTTTATTAGACGGTTAACAAAGTGAATCAATCTATAAAGAAGTTACAGCAAAAAATTACAGGACTGAAATATGAGTAGTGGAAAAAGTCTCCAGCCAACAAAATATGCTGAATATAAATATAACATTACTGCACCAGTTGATTTTGATGTAGCAGTGAAGTACGCTGGTGCATTAATGGCGATCGCTGGTGCCGATGGTGAGTTAGCAGAAAAAGAATTTCAATGGTATGTTGATGAACAACAACTATTAACAGTAGATTCTCAAGAATACNGAAATATGAGTAGTGGAAAAAGTCTCCAGCCAACAAAATATGCTGAATATAAATATAACATTACTGCACCAGTTGATTTTGATGTAGCAGTGAAGTACGCTGGTGCATTAATGGCGATCGCTGGTGCCGATGGTGAGTTAGCAGAAAAAGAATTTCAATGGTATGTTGATGAACAACAACTATTAACAGTAGATTCTCAAGAATACATTGAAACGCTTCGTAAATTCGATTGGAAAAATGCAAACATAGAAGAGTTATTAAGTGGTATCAGCTACGACTTTCCGATGAATTTTCGCCGAGTTATGTTGTATCAAGCTATAAAGATGAGTCGAGCTGATGGTACTTACCAAGAAAAAGAAAAAGCAGCAGTGGCNGAGTTATGTTGTATCAAGCTATAAAGATGAGTCGAGCTGATGGTACTTACCAAGAAAAAGAAAAAGCAGCAGTGGCTAAAGCAGCAGAAATTTTGGGAATTGAGCGTAGTATGGTTGTTAGTATTGAATCATTAGCTGAAATGGAAGATGCAAGTGAGCGACTGCGACTTGCTTTATTTGAAACTGATGTTTAATTATACTTGATATCTTTATTTATAGAGGATTTTGATCTAGTTGATTTATGACTAAATATATCAAAATCCTCTTGTACTCAAAAATATCTAACAGGATGAGTAGTCATATAGACCAAGAAAAGATAATTGAAAATTTTGACTGGAGTCAGCTTTCGTTAGAGAATTTAAACTTACTTAAATCGAAAATAAGCAAAACTATAAGTATTAAGAGAAGGGAGTTATTTTTGACAAATAATGCTAATATCAACCTAGTTGATTGGTATAAAGCAAGTTTAGCGAAAGTGTATCCTCATAGTCTGCGTAGCTCCCTGTTTAACTATGACAAGTGCGTTTTTGGAATTAGTTTGGGAAGCAAAAATNGAATTTAAACTTACTTAAATCGAAAATAAGCAAAACTATAAGTATTAAGAGAAGGGAGTTATTTTTGACAAATAATGCTAATATCAACCTAGTTGATTGGTATAAAGCAAGTTTAGCGAAAGTGTATCCTCATAGTCTGCGTAGCTCCCTGTTTAACTATGACAAGTGCGTTTTTGGAATTAGTTTGGGAAGCAAAAATTTTACTGATACCAAGCGAATTGAAGCTTGTATCAAATGGATTAGCGAAAATTTTAAGACTTGCCTAGTGCTGGTTACCGATAGTATATATCGACTAACAATGGAGGTTAGACAAGGGATAGAAGGAGATGAAGCTTGGTTAGAGGCAATTCGTACTGGAGAGGAGTTTGTTAATGAAAATACTTTGCTGTTTGAAAAATACTCAGAAAATTGTCGATTTGAGTTGAGGATGGCTTCAGAAATCCTAGAGCGATCGGACTTTAATATTTATTATGAGGAACTTGAGAACCTTTATCAAAAAAATGAATCTTTTCAAAGTATGGTAAAGTCTTTTGCTCAAAAATATCTTAATCAAGGTGAACCGATAGAAGTAGAAGAGCTTAAGCAAAAGCACCTGGCGATAATGTACTTGTTTGAGGAGTCAGCAATAAACGCCTGTCTTGTCAAAGAAGGATGGCTAGTTTTCGTTTATCCAGGATCAATCAAAACCTTTGAAGAGATATCAGAGGGACTACACCCAGAAGTACCTGAACCTCTCAAGCAAATGATCTGGGTAAGTCTGCGCCTCAAAAAGCGGAATGCTAGAAGTGGAAATGAAAAATGAGAATAAATGAGCGATAGCTTATTTTCCGATTCCGTAGGGACGTTGCATGCAACGCCCCTACTTATATCATAAACCGCTATAATTCAATAGCAAGTCATACAACACCCTCCGCTGTGACTCTCATCACCAGAATTACTTATCTACTTCACCATTTAGACCCACTTGCGCTCACTCTATCAATACTTCATTTATCACTCAAACACAACCGAAAAATCACTGAAATTTTGCTCACAAATCACAACCATTACCAGAAAAAACGAAGATGATAAAAAAAGTTAGTTCAAACACAGGAAATTTAAAACCATGAAAAACCAAATCATTGCTTCCATCGCTGCTATTCCTTTTGTTGTTGCTAGTACATTTGCTCATACTCAAGTTTCTCAAGCTGGTGCTTTAGCAGATTCCTTCCACTTCGACGGTGCTGATAACCCCGCTACAGTAGAATTAAGCCCAGAAAAGTCTTCATCTTCAACTCCCAACTCCTCAGATTTAGCTACTCAAAAATCTAGTCCAGTTGTGATTACACCACCAACATCAGGATGCAAAATAGTTACGGCTATAGTAGATGATCCTGAATCACCTCTGAATGTTCGTAGAAGTCCAGAAGTTAAACAAGGTAATATAGTTGGTCAACTTAACAATAATGCCTTTGTTTCTGTTACAGATGAACAATCTGGTTGGCTACAAATTAGTAATCCTGTTACAGGTTGGGTTGCCAAAAACAGAACTCGTAGCACCTGCGCGAGTGTAGATAAGACTATTACTTTTTCCCCGGAAAACGACACAGCTATTGTTAGAGGTGAGATTATTGGTAGTGGTAGTCATAACTACCGGGTTAGGATGATTCAGGGTCAGAGCCTAAGTATCAAAAATTCAGGAGATGTTTTTCCAACAATTATTGGTCCTGATGGCAAATTTATGGCAGTTGAAGGTAATGAAGAATGGACAGGTATTATGGCTGTGAGTGGGGTATACACTTTACAATTAGATTCTAATCTCCGTGGATATGAGTATGAATTTTCAGTGTTAATAGAAGAGGATGAGAATGTTCAGTCTAAATCTTCAATAAATTTTTAATTGTATTTCTATAGCGATCTTGGTTTTGGAGTGTTTAAGAAACCGGGTTTATGGGAAACGGATGTCAGTTTAGTCGAGCATTTCATATAAACCCGGTTTCTATATTTTTTTAGACCGAGATTTAATATTACTGCTATAAATATTCAGTAGTCAGTAGGAAACTGGTGGAAAATAAGCGATCACTTATTTTCCGATTCCGTAGGGAGGTTGAATGCAACATCCCCACCCTTCTTATATAGAATCCGCTTAAACAGTCGTCCGCAGCGACGATAGGAAGCAATCTTCTCAAACCCTGAGATTGCTATCCGTTCCGGAATGCTCCGCAAACCNCTTATTTTCCGATTCCGTAGGGAGGTTGAATGCAACATCCCCACCCTTCTTATATAGAATCCGCTTAAACAGTCGTCCGCAGCGACGATAGGAAGCAATCTTCTCAAACCCTGAGATTGCTATCCGTTCCGGAATGCTCCGCAAACCTTCCACTCCGTTTCAGTCGCTGCGGACGCAAGCTATAGTAATTATCCGGATTTGATATTACAGTTTAAGCTGCAGCTACTAAACCACTATGTCTTAACAAAGGTTCAGTATTAGGTTCCCGACCTCGGAAAGTTTTAAACACTTCCATCGGATGCAAACTACCACCCAATGCTAAAACTGTATCCCTAAACTGCTTACCACAATTAGCGATCGCCTGTTCATTTTCCAGACCAGCTTCTTCAAAAGCAGCAAAAGCATCAGCACTCAATACTTCTGCCCACTTATAACTGTAATAACCAGCAGCATAACCACCAGAAAAAATATGCCCAAACGCACATAAAAATGAATCTTCTGGCAATGGTTGTAAAACAGTAGTAGTTTGAGCAACACGCTTACGCACATCTACCACTGTTTCTTCCCCACCTGGTTGATAACGGTGATGAAGTTCAATATCAAGTACAGCAAAGTGCAACTGACGCAACATTGCAGTACCGCTCATATAATTTCTAGCAGCCAAAAGCTTCTGATAATAATGTTCTGGCAAAGTCTCCCCTGTTTCATAATGTTTTGCCATTCCAAATAAAGTGGAGCGATCGTAACACCAATTTTCCATAAACTGACTAGGCAACTCTACCGCATCCCACTCTATATTATTAATACCTGCTGCACCAGCATAGTCAACTTTTGTCAACATATGTTGTAAACCATGCCCAAATTCATGGAACAGAGTTTCTACCTCACCAAAAGTCATCAAACTAGGTTTACCATCTACAGGCGGTGTTTGGTTGCATTGCAAATAAGCTACAGGTAAACGTACAGTAGTTTTACCATTTTCGACAATTTTAGCCCTGTTGATACAGTCACCCATCCAAGCACCACCTCGTTTTTCAGCGGGGCGACTATAAGCATCAAGGTAAAAATAAGCAATAGGTGTTTTATTTTCATCACTAACTTGGAAATAACGCACATCCTCATGCCATATTGGTGCTTCCCCATCTACAGCAGTAATATTAATACCAAATATCCGCTTGACCAAACTAAATAACCCATCTAGAACTTGTGGTAGTGGGAAATATGGTCGCAACTCTTCTGCTGTAAAGGAAAATTTTTCTTCCCGCAGTCTTTCTGACCAAAAACTGGTATCCCAATGTTTAAAGTCATTTCCTTCTGGAGCATTTTTGCTACCAGCATAAGCTTTAAGCTCTTCTAAGTCTTTGACAGCAGCATCATAACTCACACTGCGTAATTCTTCCAATAATTTTTCTACTGCTTCCACACCTGGAGCCATTTTACTGGCGAGACTTAGTTCTGCATAACTATTAAAGCCTAAAATTTCTGTTTTTTGTTGCCGTAGCTCCAGAATGCGTTCAATTAAAGGATAGTTGTTTAATTCTTCACCAGAAGCACGACTAATAAAAGCTTTATACAGTTTTTCTCGCAACTCCCGTTTTTTATTGTGCTGCATAAAGGGTACAAAACTAGGATAGTCGAGGGTGATGCGCCAGGGTCCGTTTTCTGGAGTAGCGTTTTCGGCTCCATCGTCTCTGGCGGCTTGAGCTGCTAAACTTAATAAACTGGGTGGTAAACCGTCTACTTCTTCTTTTTTAGTTAAGGTTAAGCTAAAAGCTTTGGTTGCATCAATAACGTTATTAGAAAATTTGGTAGAAAGTTCTGCTAGTTCTAGTTGAATGGCATTGAAGCGTTCTCGTTTTTCTCCTTCTAAACCTACTCCTGAAAGTTCTGCATTTCTGATGGCAGATTCAACTATGCGTTTTTGTCCTGAGTCTAAGTTTTCCCAACTATCACTATTGTTTAAATTTTTAAAGGCTTGATAAAGAGGTTGACTTTGATTTAGTTTGTTAGTAAATTCTACTACTTTTGGTTGTACTTCATTATAAGCTTTTCGCAGTTCAGGACTATTTTTCACTCCCATTAAATGTCCTATTATTCCCCAACTCCAAGTTAAACGGTCTTCTAATTTTTGTAGAGGTTCTACTAGGTCATTCCAGGTCGGTTTAACTGTTGTTTCTAAGTTGATTAGTTCTTGTTCTAATTCTGTCAGTAGTTCTGTCATTGCAGGTACTACATCTTCTGGTTTGATAAATTCAAAAGGGGGGAGTCCTTTACCAATTAGTAATGTTTTTTTTGTAACTGTTGTACTAGCAACCATACGCCGTTTATCTCAATTTCCTTATCATTTTATTTTTGATTTAAACATTGTAGCGTAATTAGAAAAGAAATCATATTTTATTTTACAAATCATTAAATTTTTNCAATTAGTAATGTTTTTTTTGTAACTGTTGTACTAGCAACCATACGCCGTTTATCTCAATTTCCTTATCATTTTATTTTTGATTTAAACATTGTAGCGTAATTAGAAAAGAAATCATATTTTATTTTACAAATCATTAAATTGATTATTTTTTTGGTATTTAAAGTTATGAATAATACCAATTAAATTAGAGAATTTCCTCAAACAAGAATTTGTTTCATTAATTGATAATATAATGTCCGGTTGAATAGTTATAATTAAAGCTTGTAGAATTGCTCTAGCCCTATCTATCAGTTCGGGCTAGAGCAAAACTACAAACAAAAATTTTTTAATCACTCATTATCCCAACATGATATAATGATTGATTAATGACCAAAAAATAAGGTCTCAAGCCTCCCCTTGGATAGGCCAGGGCTGTTTCAAAGTATCGTGAGTTAACAATTTAAGGAGAACTAGAGATGTTTAGGATCATAAAATAGAGAAATTAGCCAAAATTTGCCTATTTTTCAGCCTCGGAGTGTCATGAAACTCTGTCTAAATGTCTGGTTCAATTCCCTCAAATAACAATAATTCGTATTTTTAACCTTTAAGAATAATTGATAAATTTGGGGAAAATCTAGGGTAAAGCGTGGAAAATTCTCCCCTGCTCCCTGCTCCCTGCTCCCCTGCTCCCCTTCTGTCTTGACCAAGAATGAAACAGCCCTGCCCTTGGATAGGGGATGAAAGAAAATAAACTTCAGTATTTCAAGGCTCTGGTTTTCCTGCGGAATGCTGCGCAAACAGCCAGAGGTACTGATAACGCAGTTACGACCATAGGAGGCTAACTGATAACTGAAATGACAATCTATACCAGAAGTTAAAAGCTTATTCAAACACGAAAAAGCAATTTTTATATTCTTACATTATCAATTATCCATTATCCATTATTTAAAGAGACTGTATTAATTTTAGATTGCAATAAGTTATACCTTTAGTATCTCCATTTAGAGTAGTAAATGGTTTTTCTGGTTCTCCTAAATGATTTAATACTAGAGTCGCCCCAGTAAAATATTGATTACGAGTATAATCATTAACCGTCACAATTGTTTTTAATCCTGTTTGTAAAGCAGCTTGTAAACCATGATGTGAATCTTCAAATACTATACAATTATGTGGTTGAATATTCATTTTTTCTAACACATAATAATAAATATCTGGTGCAGGTTTCTTTGCCGGAACTATATCTCCTGCAGCAATTATTTCAAACCAAGAAATACTTTCCTTTCCCAAGGTATGCTCTAATAATGCCGTCACATTTGGTAAAGCGCTAGTAGTAGCGATCGCTAACCGTATTTTATTAGTTCGTGCCTCTTGTAATAATCTTTTTACTCCTGGGCGTAATGGTATAGCACCTGTTCCTAATAATTTTTGGTAATAATTTGTTTTACTTTTGTGTAGATTAGAAATTAATTCTGGAAGTGGAAGTGATGATGAAAACTTTGGTTGATACTGATTAATATAAAAGTTAATCCGTTCTTTGCCACCAGCGACTGTTAGTAATTTTCCATACAAAGAAACTGACCATTCTCAGTCTAACCCCGCTTCAGCAAAAGCTTGATTAAAAGCAACTCTATGGCCATCTCGTTTTGTATTTGCTAAGGTGCCATCAACATCAAATATTAGGGTAAACGGTTCAGTCATTTCAGTTATTAGTTAGCCTCCTATGGTCGTAACTGCGTTTTATCCTGACGGACTGCTCCGCTTTCCATGTCGCTCCGCGTTAACGTTTGCGGAGCATTCCGGAACGGAAAGTTGTGCGGAACGCTAAACAGTTATCAGTATCTCCTGGAATAGGAAAGCTTGAAATACTGAATTTTCTTTTTTTTTATCCCCTTTGAAAAGGAGAATATTGACCTAATTTTATGATATAGTTTACTGAAAAATTCAGGTATAAAGCCTCTCCATTCATGGAGAAAAAAAAATTCCTTTAGCTCAGTTATCTTCTTTATAAGAAGAGGTAATTATTAGCTAGCTATCAGCTTTTCCTAACCGAATTCTCCGCAAACAGCATTTAGCTGTCAGCTAAAAATTCGAGGGTTTAAGTCTTACACAAGAGTTTAAAAAATTAGTGGTGCGCTTTTTTAGGGGGGGATTAATCCTCAATTATACACCTTTAGAAGCTGATTGCTGAAGTGCTGAGTGCTGAGTGCTGAGTGCTACTTCAATTATTAATTATTAATTATTTTAAAACCTACCTTCAGATTGTTTTACCGACTCCCCTCTAACTTCTCTGACAGGTTGTTTGGAAATTAGGGACTGATGAGATGATTGGCTAGAATAATTTGTATGTTGTAATTGCCTCACAAGTGTAATCAGGCGTTTCAAGTGAGGTTTCACCACCTGTGTATTTTCTATTTCCAGATCGTCAATTTTGGCCTTAAGTTGAGATATATCTGCTTGAGGTTCCTTGGCCAACTCTTCCATATCCCTTTGCAGATTGGCGATCGCTTCCTCAATTACCAAAAGACGGCCATTTACTATTTCCCAATCATCTGTAGTCAGAGCTTTTTTATCTACAGATGCTAAACTTTTCTGTACAGAAGAGGCTGAGTATTCTAATGCACTTAGTTGCTGTTGTATTTCTGAGTCTACAGCTTGTGTCGATCCAGTAGAGAATTTTTCACGAACTGATTCAATTTCTGTAGAAAGCTGTTGACGTAGTTTCACTATTACCTTTACAGCATTTTTTTCTAGCTTTTCTACTGAGCTTTGAATTTCTCCTATCTCAGACTTTTGAGATAATATCATCTGCTGTTCAAATCGGTATCTATTAGCCACATTCAGAGATATGGCCAATGTCATAGGGGCTACTGCGTAAAATGCTTGTCCCGAAGCTGCCACCCCAAAAGCACCCAATGCCGAACCTATTATACAAGCATACTCTGCCAAATTGAGCCAATGCTTTTTGTAAAAAGTTTGCTTCACAGCTCTCCTTAGCAATGAATCTCGATTTCGTTCCATATTTAGTAACATTTGTCCACAAGCATTTTCTGTTTCATTCTATTCATTCTAGAAGTATCGGCACTATCTATAATTCTTTGTGGATACGAGTAATATTATACCATTGACATTTCCCGAATTAAACTATTAATCTGAAACCTATAACCTACAATCTTCTCTAACTATAGTTTTAAATTACCCTATAATCTCCAAAAAAATCAGGTTAATCCAATGAAACAAATCAAGTCTATTTTTAGTGTAATATTGTTTTTTATTCTCCTCCTAGGAG
>NZ_LGSU01001399.1 GCF_002260545.1 Hydrocoleum sp. CS-953
TCTATATGTTGGGCAGTAATAACAATTACATCATTTCCACGCCAACCATTAATAATTACTTCTGCAGCTCGTAAAAAACCAGAACTAAGATAACTAAACCACAGTAACTTCCCTTAGGTAATGTTTTTAGCAATTCAAATTCCTGACTAAAATCATCTATATCAACTGGTATAACTCGGAAAGGTTCTAGGAAAGCTTCTTGAACAGGTTCTGGGATAGACTCTCGGACAGATTGATTTTTTTTAGCAGCTATTTTTTCAGCTTGCCCAATAAAATAACGACTTGTGACAATTGTAGTTGTGAAAAAAAATACTTTGTCTATAGTCTCATCTAATTCTTCCAAAGGAACTAACTGTACCTTTACCGAATTACCTAGAGCTTCTTCCAACTCTTTAGCCATCAATTCTCCAATCCCAATATCATTAGATGGAGCTGTAACTAAAATATTCCTACAACTTAATCGCCAGCTAATCTCTTTGAAGAACATTTCCCTGGCGTTGTATAAACTACAACCTTGGGATAACAATTCATTCAGGCAACTCTTGACTATCGTCTTGGCCCTATGAGTGGTATTTGGATTTTTCTCTAAAGTAGGAGACTTAGACCCTACCTGATTTTCCTGCCCTCTCACATATATACCAGACCCTGCTTTACTTTCTACAAGGCCAGTCTCTTCTAGTTGACGATATACCTTACTTATGGTATTACGATGCAACCCAGTTTGCATCGCAAGTTGCCGGGTACTAGGTAATTGATGGCCAGGGGGAAATTGTCGGGAGGCGATCGCAAACCGAATTTGATTAAATAATTGGTTTGATACGGGAATATCACTATCTGTTTCAATCTTAAAATCAAACATAATTCAAATCAAAAATCAAAAGTCAAAAGTTATCTCTGACTGAGTTTTGGGATTTACCCATGTCCGCGCCCTAAATTTGCAGCGCCAGATCATCATATCAATTATGATATATACCAATCCTAAATAGGTTTTAATGAAGTCAAAAGTTGTTTTTTTAATGGTGATTTAGAGCAACGCTCGAAAAACATTTAGCCTTAAAAGTCGGGGCTGCGCAACCCAATTATTTTGGTAATATTTTATCGTCAGGGTCTTGTCTCCAAATCCCACTTTTGTTTGGGTTTTGAAAGCCAATCCCTACAGTTTTTTACCATAAATCATTTAGAATTATTATAGATTTAACATTAATTTTTGCTCCTTCAATAATTGATAATTGATAATGGATAATTGATAATTACCTCTCCCTAAAACGGATTGGATTGAATAAAAGGAAAATAAATTCATTGTTTCTCCTTGATCATGAGAGGCTTTAAACCTTAATTATTCGGTAAAAAATTAACTATCAAACCTCATCTTTCAAGGGGATCAAAAAGAAAAATCCGGTTTTCCAGCCTTCTTATTCGATAATTAATAACTGAAATGACACAACTAGAAATCCATACCACTCATATTAAAGTCCCCAATGGAGACCTTCAAATAGATTCCTATCTAGCACAACCATTAGGAGAAGGTCCATTTCCGGCAGTAGTGGTGGTGCAAGAAATATTTGGGGTTAATAGCCATATTCGGGAAGTAACAGAAAAAATTGCCAAAGAAGGTTATGTGGCGATCGCTCCCTCAATTTACCAACGTCAAGCTCCTGGTTTTGANACTCATATTAAAGTCCCCAATGGAGACCTTCAAATAGATTCCTATCTAGCACAACCATTAGGAGAAGGTCCATTTCCGGCAGTAGTGGTGGTGCAAGAAATATTTGGGGTTAATAGCCATATTCGGGAAGTAACAGAAAAAATTGCCAAAGAAGGTTATGTGGCGATCGCTCCCTCAATTTACCAACGTCAAGCTCCTGGTTTTGAAGTGGGGTACACTGAGGAGGATTTAATATTAGGTCGCAAATACAAAGAACAAACCAAAGCTTCAGAACTATTAAGCGATATTCAAGCTACTATTAATTATCTCAAAACCCTACCTACTGTTAAACTAGATAAATTTGGTTGTATAGGTTTCTGTTTTGGAGGCCATGTTACTTATCTAGCAGCTACTTTGCCAGAAATTGAAGCAACCGCGTCTTTCTATGGAGGTGGTATTGCTACTGGTACTCCCGGTGGTGGTGAACCTACTATTACTCTCACTCCTAAAATTAGTGGTACAATATATTGTTTCTTTGGTACAGAAGATCCTCTAATTCCCATAGAACAAGTAGAGCAAATAGAAGTAGAATTACAGAAACATCAAATTAAACATCAAGTATTTCGTTATCCGGCAGACCACGGTTTCTTTTGTGACCATCGTAGTAGTTACAATACTGAAGCTGCTGCTGATGCTTGGGTTAAGACAAAAGAACTATTTAATCAACAATTGATGAATAATGNAAACATCAAATTAAACATCAAGTATTTCGTTATCCGGCAGACCACGGTTTCTTTTGTGACCATCGTAGTAGTTACAATACTGAAGCTGCTGCTGATGCTTGGGTTAAGACAAAAGAACTATTTAATCAACAATTGATGAATAATGGATAATGGATAATGGATAATGGATAATGGATAATGAATAGTGGATAATTGATAATTGATAATGAAAACTATCTTGAATTAGGAATTGCTGATTAGAACTAAAAGTATTTATAGATAGAGGTTTTAGCCTTTTTAGGTACTAATAAAGTACCAGCTTTTAGATGCCAGAGATGCAAAAATTTAGCATTTTGGGCAAGATAGGAAAAGAAAATCAAGAGACGATTTTTCGGACTACCTCCTCTATAGAACCCCTGAAGGGATATATTTAAAATTATAGATTGAGAGTAGGGGTAGGGACGTTGCATGCAACGTCCGTACGGGAGAGATGGGGAGATGGGGAGATGGGGTGTATTAGATATCTGCCACTCATCCAATCATCAAATCAATTCTTACCGAATTATTAATTATTAATAATTAATAATTAAATAATTCTGGTTTAAAGTCTCCCCTTGGATAGTGGAAAAAAAGTGCTAGGATATTTCGTTATCTTCAATTCCCGTGAGGTTTTAACCAGAGGTAATTATCAATTATCCATTATCAATTAATGAACCATTTTTTATCAATTAATTAATTCTCCCTCAAACCTATTTTCTGGAGATACGCTTAGGGCTTCTATAATTCCCCTGACTCGTGAATTCTGGAGAAATGCTTTTACCAAAAGACTTACATAAGCAAACTATAATTAGGGTTTGCTGATTAAATATCAAAGCTTTTACAGATAAAGGTATTAAATTTTTTAGCTGTAAAAAAAAGTGCTAGCTTTTAAAAAGAGTTTTTCAGCAAGCCCTAATTATCAATTATCAATTATCAATTATCAATTATCGATATGAATCCCGAATCAACTAGCTCTCAAGGAAGTAAACAGTCCTTTACTATGGACGATTTTGCTAAAGCTCTCGAACAACCTCAGTATAATTATGAATTTCAAAAAGGACAAATAGTTACTGGAAAAGTACATAGTTATGAATCTGAAGGTATTTACGTTGATATAGGGGGTAAGTCTTTAGCTCTTTTACCCATTCAAGAAGCTTCCTTGGGAGTAACACAAGATTTATCGGAAGCACTACCACTAAAGCTAGAAAGAGAATTTCTAATTATTCGCGAGCAAGACGCAGAGGGTGAAGTGCTTCTTTCTGTTAAGCAGCTAGAAATTAATCAAATATGGGAGAAGTTAGTTGAACTAAAAGAAGGTGGTCAGTCTTTCCAAGTTCGAGTAATTGGTACTAATAAAGGTGGAGTAACGGTAGATGTGCAATCTTTGCGGGGTTTTGTTCCGCGCTCCCATCTTTTAGCAAAGGATAATTTGGAGTCATTAATTGACCAAGTATTGACTGTCAATTTTTTGGAATTAGACCAAGAAAAAAAGAAAATTGTAATGTCTCAGCGTTTGGCCGCTCAGTCTGCTGGTTTTAGTAAGTTAATTGTTGGTCAGTTGGTGGAAGGAAAAGTTGCGGGAGTGAAACCTTTTGGTGTTTTTGTAGATTTAGAGGGTTTAACTGGTTTGCTGCATATTACCCAAGTTAGTCAAAAACGGGTTGAGTCTTTATCAACAATTTTTGCTCAGGGTAATTTGGTTAAGGCGATGATTGTTGATTTGGATGAAGGTCGAAAACGAATTTCTCTTTCTACTAAGGTGTTAGAAAATTATCCAGGGGAAATGTTGGAAAAAATTGATGATGTGATGGAGTCTGCGGATGCTCGTGCAGAAAGGGCGAGAAAGGCTTTACCTCAATTACAGTAGCAGGGAATAGGGAATAGGGAATAGGGAATNGGGTTTAACTGGTTTGCTGCATATTACCCAAGTTAGTCAAAAACGGGTTGAGTCTTTATCAACAATTTTTGCTCAGGGCAATTTGGTTAAGGCGATGATTGTTGATTTGGATGAAGGTCGAAAACGAATTTCTCTTTCTACTAAGGTGTTAGAAAATTATCCAGGGGAAATGTTGGAAAAAATTGATGATGTGATGGAGTCTGCGGATGCTCGTGCAGAAAGGGCGAGAAAGGCTTTACCTCAATTACAGTAGCAGGGAATAGGGAATAGGGAATAGGGAATAGGGAATAGGGAATAGGGAATAGGGAATAGCGGTGCGACCCCACGTCGGCGACAGACGCAAACGCCAGTTCCTTCAAGTCGGGAGACCCGCCCAACGGACTGGCTTGGGAACGCGCACCAAGAGAGGGAATAGTTGGAAAAATATTTCCTAGTCTAAGGTTGATCATCAGTCTAGGTTCTCACCAAGTTCTTTCTTAGCTATAGGTTTAATTTTTCTATTACTTTTCAGGAAGGCTGAATAGGTCATAAAACTTATTCAGCAATTTTTATATAGCAATCAGGAATGAGATGTGAGAAAAAAACTGTAGGGGTTTGGAGTAGTAGGGGTTTGGAGACCAAACCCCTACAATCAAATATTACAAATTCTCACAAATCACAACTNGAGAAAAAAACTGTAGGGGTTTGGAGTAGTAGGGGTTTGGAGACCAAACCCCTACAATCAAATATTACAAATTCTCACAAATCACAACTGATTGCTATAGTTAAAATTTTTGTCAATATGAAATGGCTGGAAAAAGAGGAAAAAATCATCAATCTTATCAATACCATTTTTTGATAGTACGCGATAAAACTACGTTTCCCTGAGACGATAAAATTCCATTCCGCTTTCCTACGGAATGCTACGCAAACGCGTTGGCGGAGCCTAGCGGCAGCTATATCGCACTTATACTTACCAATGCTCTTTTTCATTTTAATAAGCACCTGCGCAGAGCGACAGACTTGTTATCAATATACATCAAAATTGCCAGGGGAGCAAAAATCCTGTATTTATNCGATAAAACTACGTTTCCCTGAGACGATAAAATTCCATTCCGCTTTCCTACGGAATGCTACGCAAACGCGTTGGCGGAGCCTAGCGGCAGCTATATCGCACTTATACTTACCAATGCTCTTTTTCATTTTAATAAGCACCTGCGCAGAGCGACAGACTTGTTATCAATATACATCAAAATTGCCAGGGGAGCAAAAATCCTGTATTTATTGCATATCAAGACTTGTAGCGTTTCTGAAAAGATTGCTAATACAAGCGCGAAATAACGATTTTTGCCTAAAATTTGGCCATCGAAAGCTCATTTCAACTTTTTTTGTCAAAAATCGTTTAAATTTTAAATATATTAATTAATTAAATATAAGTTTCATTAATATCCAATTATTTTATAGTCTTATAAAAAGTAGGAAAGAGTCATTTCAATTATCAGTTATCATAAGTTTTGAAACTTAATTCAGCAATTTTTATATAGGGTTTTTATCAATATGAAATGGCAGGAAAAAGAGGGTAGAATTCTTAATTTAATCAAGACAATTTTTCAGCAAATAATTTCAGAAAATCCTACTTTACCGATTAGGGCAGTATCTAGAGCTGGCGCAGAAATAAGTGATGTTTTAGAAGACAAATTTGTTGAGATAGCCCAACAGCAAGAAAAAATCATTGAAGTTGCAGGCTCTCCTAAAGGAGNCAAATAATTTCAGAAAATCCTACTTTACCGATTAGGGCAGTATCTAGAGCTGGCGCAGAAATAAGTGATGTTTTAGAAGACAAATTTGTTGAGATAGCCCAACAGCAAGAAAAAATCATTGAAGTTGCAGGCTCTCCTAAAGGAGCAACTAAAAATCCCTATGATATTTATTTTATATATGAGTTTAACAAGCAGGATCAAGAATTAATTTGGATAGATATAAAAGCCACAAATGCAGCTTACAAAAATAGTAATCCAGATATGGGAACTTACAAAAAATTTCTAGATTTTTTCAAGAATGGAAATTATTTTTCTGTATATTGTCAATTGGCTTATGTTCAGGATGAAAATGGTTTGAGATTTGTAGAAACTCCCACAGGTAAAATGGTTAATATTTTTATGTTGAAAGACATTAATTCTTCTTTTAGGATTCAGCCAAATAATCAGTTACAAGTTAATTATGCTGCTTCTCCTCAAAGTCGAAGTTTAACTGAATTTCTTGATTTACTGAAAGAAAAAATACAAGCTTCTCTAGTCAGAAAGCAGCAAAAAATAGAGAAAGAAATTAATAACTTGGAATCTGAGTTTGATGATGTTAAACAAGAAGTGAGAAAGACTCTATCTCGCTAATTTCTTGATTGGTAAATTTTATTTCTTTGTAAATCAGATTATCAATTTTATTCCTATCTATAGGGTTAATACTAATGACTTTCTGAAAAAATAAGCTTTTTTCATCCAACCAAAAAGGTAATCTTTTTAAATCGCTGACTTTGATTTGAGGTTGCTGCTTGAGATTTTTTCTAATAATATTCATTTGATCCGCCAGATATAAATATAATTTTGAGTTTAGTAAGCGTTCCGTATAAATTAAAATCTTTTCCCAGTCTTCCTTTCTAAAATTAGAATAAATAGGAGTTAATACATATAAACTATTATTTGCCATAAAATGTTCATTCGTAAATTTGGCAATTAAGCGATCGCTTGACTGTCGAATAAAAATTTTAGGCGATCGGTAAATTTCCAGTTGACCTAAACCAATACGCTTTTTATTTTTAATTCCTTCTTTTTCCAATCTCACTCTAATTTCTTCACTAAGTCGAAGTTGCAATTCATAATCATATTTAATATAATCAGAAAATGCAAAAGGTTTATCTGGAGAAGATAAAGATTTTCCTCCTTCTAGATAAGGCATGATTAATCCAGATTTATCCCTTTGATAATCTTCTTTAGTAACTAAAAATTTTTCAGTTAAGTTTAACAACATACAACAGGTTCTAATTGATTTTTTGGGAAAATAGTCAACCAATAGTTGATTCTGAGTAAGCTTATCTAAAATTGAGTTAGAGTCAGAGATGCTGATTCTACATTCCATATCTTTCAACCATTTATCCTGATTTATTTGCTGAATTTTATGTTGATAAAAATCTTCTATTAAAACATTATTTTCAGGGGGAATATTCGTAATCTGCCAGATTGTTTGACCGCTGGCAACATTCTCAAAATTAGCTAAACCCATCTGAATAGATTTAATTTGGAAATTTTCAATTATCCATTTACGCAAATAATAAGCTGAGGTTTCGTAAATGGAATTATCTAACAAGTAAATTAGATTACCACCTGTTTTGAGGAGATTTAAACCATGTTCAATAAAAAACATATACAAGTTTAATTTACCATTTTTGACTGCATCAGGAATAAACTCATAGTTACTTAAATAATATTNGTTTCGTAAATGGAATTATCTAACAAGTAAATTAGATTACCACCTGTTTTGAGGAGATTTAAACCATGTTCAATAAAAAACATATACAAGTTTAATTTACCATTTTTGACTGCATCAGGAATAAACTCATAGTTACTTAAATAATATTGTCTATGACTTTCTGGTAATTTTTTACTGCGTCTGCCGTAAAAAGTGATAAAAGGTGGATTGCCAAAAATATAATCAAATTTAAGTTCTTTTTTGATATTTATTACTTGGTTTGAGTCTTTGTAGATAATATTAAAATTATTGATAAAGTCAAATCCTTGTGCAGCTTTGACAGTAAAATCAGTCTGATAAAAATTTAGGTTTTGATAGGTAGAAATATCAATCTTAAAAAATTGCTCTAGTTCTAATAAAAACCTAATTTTGCAAATTTCTAGTGCTTCCCAATCTATATCAAATCCATAGATTGAATTTAAGATTTCATCTACAGAATCAAAAGAAAATTTAGTCAGTAGTTGTTTGACTAATATCAAAATAAAATTGCCGGTGCCAACAGCAGGGTCTAAATATTTAAAGTTGGGTTTAATTTCGATTTGTGAAATAATTTTATTTACTAAATTATCAGAGGTATAGAATGCTCCTAAACGGGGAGGTCGAGATTTTTCAAATATTTCTAGGTTAGTTATATCAGATTTAATATTTTGCTTGTTATCCCCAAGGATTTTCTCAAATAGAAAGTCTCTTAATTGAGAATTTTTGAGCTTCAGAATTAAGCTAGATACGACATATTGAAATTCTGGAGTTAGATAGGATTTATCCTGACTATTTGTGATAATTTTTGTGTGGTAGGGATAGTTTGATGTCATTTCAGTTATCAGTTATTTTGATACCTTATTTTATGATTAAAACTTTTCTTGTCTGGTCTGCAA
Organism: Hydrocoleum sp. CS-953; assembly: GCF_002260545.1. Classification (GTDB taxonomy): domain Bacteria; phylum Cyanobacteriota; class Cyanobacteriia; order Cyanobacteriales; family Microcoleaceae; genus Trichodesmium. Next base: position 8,680 of record NZ_LGSU01001399.1, read on the forward strand.
ATTTAGATAAATATAGCAGATTTTATCAAGTGTAAGGTACAGCTATTACAGAGAAAATGTCTATGCTACTCTAATTTAGATAAATAATAATAATTATAGAATATGAAACAAGTAAATGTTTTAGGAATTGACGGCGGTGGCACCAAAACAGAAGCCGTTTTAATGGATGAAAATTATCAAATTCTTGGCAGTAGTAAAAGCGGTCCTTCAAATTATCAAAGTGTAGGAATTGAAGTAGCAAAAAATTCGATTCAAACTGCTATTACTCAAGCAGTTACTAATAATAATAACCATCAACCTATCTCTGGAATTTGTCTTGGTTTAGCAGGAGTAGGAAGACCTGAAGACTTTCCAGTAGTAGAAAATTTGCTCCAAGAAATTATTACTAATCTGCCGATAAAATGGGATTTACACCCAAATAGAATAATTATTTGTAGCGATAGTAACATCGCTTTGGTGGGAGGTATTGGATATTCTATAGGTATTGTGGTAATGGCAGGCACAGGTTCCTTAGTATTCGGCCAAAATAGTCAAGGCTTAACTAAGCGAGTTGGTGGTTGGGGTTATCTTTTAGGAGATGAAGGTAGTGGTTATAATATAGCTATTCGAGGTTTACAAGCAGCTTTAAAAAGTTATGATGGTCGTGAATCTCCGACTACTTTAATTACAGATTTTCAAAGACACCTGGGCTTGAAAAATATTGAAGGTATAATAGAAGTAGTTTATCGCCGTGGATGGGGTGCAACAGATATAGCCGCACTTGCTCCCATTGTCTCCGCAGCCGCAGATAAGGGAGATAAGGTAGCTAAGAAAATTATTCAAGGTGCTGTGGAGGAGTTAAGTATAGCTACAAAAATTGTGATATCTACCTTATTTAAGCCTCACGAAACTTTTGAAGTAGTTACTATTGGAAGTGTCTGGAACAGTATGATGAACTTTCGCGGTTGGTTTGAAGATTCTATCTTGGCGATCGCTCCTGCTGCTAAACTTATTTGGCCTCGACATCAACCTGTTTATGGTGCAGCAATTTTAGCTTTAAAAGCTTTGATTGATAATTGATAATTGATAATTGATAATTGATAATTGATAATTGATAATTACTTCTCCCTAAAAGGAAGAGGATTGACTAATAAGGAAAAAATTTATTTTTTTTCCCCTTGAAAGAGAAGGTTAATAAAGCTGAATTGTTTAATTATTTAATTATTAATTATTCTGTAAAAGTTAAAAGTCAAAAGTCAAAAGTCAAAAGTCAAAACTAATCAGCGCTAGGCGCAAGTTACAAAGTGAAAAGTAATTTCTGACCAAAAAATAGGGTCTTAAGTCTCTGACTTCAGCGGGAGTTACTGATAACTGTAGGGACGTTGCATGCAACGTCCCTACTAACTGATAACTGAATTGGAGGATAGATATTACTTATGTTTAACTCAAAAAAATGGCGTTTTGGAACATCTTTATTATTAACTTTAGGCATGACATTAGCTACAGCAACGCCTGGTTTAATGTCAAACCCAGCTATGGCTCAATTTTACCGACAACGACAATATGGTAACCAACGAGGACAGTACCCTAACAACCTACAACGACAATTCCCTGGCAACCCACGAACATTGCCTGTCAATCAACGAAGACCATTGCCTGTAGCACAAATACCAGCAGGAACACTCATCCCCGTAGGATATGAGGAAGCAGAAAAAGTCGTTCTAACTCCAGATGAGTCGATGAGGTTAAGGTTGACAGTGACTCAAGATATTAGGGATGTTCAAGGAAGAGTTGTAATACCCTTTGGCAGTGAGATAGAAGGTCAATTACGACCTGTTTCCAATGGGACTCAATTTTTTGCCGAACAAGTAATTATTGGCGATCGCCGTAGGTTTCGTATTGATGCTATTTCTAAGGTAGTTACTGATACTGAAAGAATAACAAAGGGTGCTAATGCTGGGGATATTTTGAAGGGTGCGGCTGTGGGTACTGGTGCTGCTGCTTTATTGTCTGCAGTTCTTGGGGATGATGTTCTGGAGGTGGAAAGGTTATTGATAGGTGCGGGGTTGGGCGCTTTGGGTGGAGTATTTGTGGGTCGGGATAAAGTGGAGGTTGTTGTGATTTATCCAGAAGAAGATTTAGATTTGAGGTTGCGTTCTGATTTTGCGTGGCGTTAGTTCTGAAGTAGGGGCGATTTCCTACGGAATGCTCCGCAAACGGGAATTGCCCCTACAAGAACATTTTTTGATATTCGCGAGCAAGATGCTCCCGCTAGCTATTTTTTAATCGCTGCAATGTCTCTTTTGCCCACTTGCGCAGCTTTGGGTCTGAGTCGTTTGCTGCTCTATCTTTTAATAGTGGGAGGGTTTGCGCATGGTCTGGATATTGTTTAATATCATGTCCGGATAAGAGCGTGATAGAACTCCGTTCCGAGGTGCGCGACCAAAAAAACTTTCTTCTTTTTATACTTTCTTTCTCCTCTCTTCCCTCCTGACTCCTGACTCCTGAGGACTCCCTCATTTATTTATAACTATTCAACCGGAGATGATATAACTATTGCTTCTAGAAGTTTGGTTGAGTTTAGGAGTAGGGTAGTTTTTGCGCTCCGCAAAGCGTCAGCACAACACACCGAAAGTCAACGCTGGTGATTTAATGAAATGTAATACAAAATACTATACAATGTACTATTGTACAATAGATGAATAAAACATCAATTTATGTATAGCGCTACGCGCTAGGGAATAGGGAATAGGGAATAGGGAATAGTAGACTAATAAAGGGTTTTAGGATTTAGAAATGTCAAGAGCCNGGGAATAGGGAATAGGGAATAGGGAATAGTAGACTAATAAAGGGTTTTAGGATTTAGAAATGTCAAGAGCCTTAATGCGTAGCACTATAAAAGAGGGCGATCGCTAGAATCAATAAAATACTCATACCCCCATTGTTCGTACAACTCATTTACTAATGTCTGCAAATCTACTATTAGTTAGCTAGTAGGTTGGGTAGAGCGAGTGCGAAACCCAACACAAGTTTTATAATTGTTGGGTTTGCCACCTTAACCAAAACTATAATTACAAAAGTTAGTTACTATTGTTCAATAGATAAATCAAACATCAATTTATGGAAAACAGAGCGGTCGCGTTTGCGTAGCATGACCTAGGAAAGCGGAACGGAAGTTCTATCGCTACTCTTGTAGGTTGGGTAGAGCGAGTGAGAAACCCAACACAAGTGTTATGATTGTTGGGNGTTTGCCACCTTAACCAAAACTATAATTACAAAAGTTAGTTACTATTGTTCAATAGATAAATCAAACATCAATTTATGGAAAACAGAGCGGTCGCGTTTGCGTAGCATGACCTAGGAAAGCGGAACGGAAGTTCTATCGCTACTCTTGTAGGTTGGGTAGAGCGAGTGAGAAACCCAACACAAGTGTTATGATTGTTGGGTTTCGTTGTGACACTCTACCTACAAAAGTACAAAAAGGCTAAAATCTTTAGATGTCAATACTTTGAGGCAAAATTGGTC
>NZ_LGSU01000014.1 GCF_002260545.1 Hydrocoleum sp. CS-953
AAAAAAATTATTCCCCTACTCTACCCTATCCTCCTACTCTTTAAAAAAGACTTTTTCAGCAAACCCTAATTTAACAATGTTAGGACTTACCCAGATACTATGTATATGGCGTTCCAAACTATAGCGCTATAGTTTTTTAACTCTATATATAGTAACTTTGCTTAAGTCCTCATATAGTTAAATTATAGTTACATGGTCTCTAGAAATTGGGCATCGGATTGAGATAATTTAGCAATGTTAGGACTTACCCAGATATTATGTATATGGTGTTCCAAACTATAGCGCTATAGTTTTTTAACTCTATATATAGTAACTTTGCTTAAGTCCTCATATAGTTAAATTAGTTATATGGTCTCTAGAAATTTAGCATCGGATTGAGATAATTTAGGTCTTGCTGATTAAATCTCAAAGGATTTTTCGGTCTTGAAAAAGTACCTGGTTTTCAGCTCTTGATGCTCAAAAAGGAGGGAATTTCTGGCGCATGGTATAGCAAAAAAANAAAAAAATTATTCCCCTACTCTACCCTATCCTCCTACTCTTTAAAAAAGACTTTTTCAGCAAACCCTAATTTAGCAATGTTAGGAATTACCCAGATACTATGTATATGGCGTTCCAAACTATAGCGCTATAGTTTTTTAACTCTATATATAGTACCTTGCCTTAAGTCCTTATTATAGTTAAATATAGTTACATGGTCTCTAGAAATTAGGCATCGGATTGAAATAATTTAGCAATGTTAGAACTTACCCAGATACTATGTATATGGTGTTCCAAACTATAGCGCTATAGTTTTTTAACTCTATATATACTACCTTGGCTTAAGTCCTCATTATAGTTAAATATAGTTATATGGTCTCTAGAAATTGGGCATCGGATTGAGATAATTTAGCAATGTTAGGATTTACCCAGATACTATGTATATGGTGTTCCAAACTATAGCGCTATAGTTTTTTAACTCTATATATACTACCTTGGCGTAATTCCT
>NZ_LGSU01000140.1 GCF_002260545.1 Hydrocoleum sp. CS-953
TGACTGGACTGCTAATGATGATTATGGCATTTTAGAAATAGAAGCAAACGGCCTTGAAAAAGAGTTCCAACTTAACCCCGAAAAACGCCTAGAAGGCATCTCTAAAATGTTAGAAACTCTCAGTCAAGGAGAAACAAAAGTTCTAGAAAATTTATCCGATATAAATGTAGTTGGTCATCGAGTAGTTCATGGTGGTTCAGATTATTCAGAAGCAACCTTAATAACAGATAAAGTCAAAACAACAATTAAAAATCTTATTCCTCTAGCACCTAATCATAATCCTAATCATTTAGAAGGAATAGAAGCCATTGAAAAAATCTTAGGAAATGTATCTCAAATTGCAGTATTTGATACAGCATTTCACAGTAAAATGCCAAAAGAAGCTGCTGTTTATCCAATTCCTTATAAATGGTTTGAAAAAGGAATTAGACGCTACGGATTTCATGGGACAAGTCATAAATATTGTTCTCAAAAAGCAGCAAAAATATTAGAAAAACCCCTAGAATCTTTACGCATAATTACTTGTCATTTAGGTAATGGTGCTTCCTTAACAGCAGTGCATAATGGAATTAGTATTAATACTACTATGGGATTTACTCCACTAGAAGGATTAATGATGGGAACTCGTAGCGGTTCAATTGACCCGGCAATTCTAATTTATTTGATGCGAGAGTATGATTTTGATGCCGAAAAATTGAATAAAATGCTTAATAAAGAATCAGGTTTAAAAGGCATTTCTGGAAAATCAGGAGATATGCGTTATATCACTAATGCTATGCAACAAGGAGATGAACTTGCTCAATTAGCATTTGATATTTATATTCATAAACTTCGTTGTTGTATAGGAGAAATGCTAGCTTCTCTTGGTGGCTTAGATGTCTTAGTATTTACTGCTGGAATAGGAGAACATTCAGCAATTGTTAGAGAAAAAACTTGTGCAGATTTTGAGTTTTTAGGATTAAAAATTGACAAGGAAAAAAATACAAAACCTCCTATGAATACTGATATTTCTGCCCCAGATACCAAAATACCAATTTTAGTAGTACATACAGAAGAAGATTGGGCGATCGCTTGTGAATGTTGGGATAAAATGAGCCAAGCTTAATTTACATTAGGCCAAATGAAACTTCATTAATTGATAATTGATAATGGATAATTGATAATTACAAGAAGGTTAAAACCGCTCTTGATTGAAGATTGGGAAATATCCTAGCACTTTTTTTCCCCTATCCAAGGGGAGGCTTTAAACCACAATTATTTAATTAATAATTAATAATTAATTATTCGGTAAATTTAGCCCAACTATCCTGATTTTTGACTCTTGACTTCTGAATCTTGACTTCTGGCTAATAATAACTTCTGACTTTTGACTGACGCTAAAGATGTACATTAGTGCAGTAAAATTACGATTATGCAGAATGAAGACCTTAACATACTAAATATTCAGCCGACGGGGGAAAGTCCTCTGGATTATATAGGAGAAGAAGAACCTCCAAAGCCAGATCCAGAGGAAATGCTACCATTACTGACATCCTCGGAACCTTCCCAACGGATGATGGCTGCGCGAGCTTTCTGTGAACTTCAGGACGATCGGGCAATTTCCCCATTAATTGAACTTTTACACGATGATTGTCCATTAATCCGAGTAAGTGCTGCTTATGCTTTGGGCCGTAATCCTAGTCCAGATGCTGTGGAACCCCTAATCAAACAATTAAATTTAGACTTTAATGGCTATGTTCGTAAAGGTGTTGTTTGGGCCTTGGGGAATTGTCGCGATCGCCGTTGTCTAGAACCTTTAGTGGATGCCCTCAGAACAGATATTCCTGCGGTACGCTTATGGGCCGCTAGTTCTTTAGGCCAAATAGCCCAAGTAAGTTATGAGGTGGTAGTAGGAGGGATACCACCATTAATTGAAGGGTTGAGACGAGACTCAATGACTGCAATACGAAGTAACTGTGCATGGGCCATTGGTCAGTTATGTCGAGAACTACCTTCTAATATTGTTTATGCTGGTGCAATTGATGCTTTGATTGAGGCATTAGAAGAAGATGAAGATATGGGTGTGCGGGAAGATGCAAAATCATCTTTGTTACGAGTGGGAGATCCTAGAGGTTTGCAAGTTATTGAAGATTTAGAAATAGAAGGGTTATAAACCAAAATATATAGGTTTGACATAGTATAGTTTGAAACTTAATTTCCCAATTCTATAGAGAATGATTGTGGCTAAATATTTCCCTAAATTGAATTGTAAATAAAAGTAG
>NZ_LGSU01001400.1 GCF_002260545.1 Hydrocoleum sp. CS-953
TATAAAAGCAGACTGCAATCGAGCCAAAGGAACCTATACACAAGCAAACAATTCCTTATCAATAATTGTTAATTTAACAACGATGGCTATTTGTCCTCCAGAATCTTATTCTGAAGAATTTTTACGACAAATTCAATTAGCTGAAAGCTTCTCAATCCAAGAGAATAAATTACATATTGATTTAGAAGATAATCGCGGAAAACTTATTTTTATAATTGCCCAAGAAAACAGTCAATCTCCTGAAAATCAACAGAAGAATTTTGAATCTTTATCTAATTATCAAAACGCTTCAGGATTAGGGGGACCTAGCAGTGTTAATAATGAATTAAAAGAAGATACCCAACAACAACAAAAAAAGTCTCTTTTGCCTGGAATTGATGCAGTTTTTCAACCTTGGTTTGAATTTAAAGAAAATCTCGCTGAAGATATTGGCTTAACATTTGGAATTGATTATAACTTTTTATATCAAAAATTAAGCGACAGTCCAGGATTTGATGAAGCATCAGGGGGAATATTTCGCTTTTTTGGTAATTGGAAATTATTAGGACGTAACACTAATGCACCAGGTTCTTTAGTTTTTAAAGTAGAAAATCGTCATCGTTTTGGTAAAATTGCTCCTCAAAATTTAGGATTTCAAACTGGTTATCTGGGATTAACAGGAACTCAATTTAGTGATTTTGGCTGGGGAGTTACTAATTTATATTGGCAACAAAAATTTAATAATGGTAAGATTTCTTTTGTGATTGGTACAGTAGATCCCACTGATTATGTTGATATTTATGGATTAACAAATCCACTTACTCATTTTCAAAATTTAGCTTTTTTAACAGATCCAAGTATTGCTGTTCCAAATCAAGGATTAGGAATGGCAGTTGGAGCAATGCTTTCTGATAATTTCTATTTAATTACCGGATTTAGTGATGCTAACGGCGATCCCACTAAAGCAGGATTTGACACATTTTTTGATGATGCTGAATATTTTAAACACATTGAGTTAGGTTGGACATCCTCTTTTGAACGTCGATATTTTGATAATATTCACATAACTGCTTGGCACGTTGATGAACGGGAAAAAGCACAAGTTCCTGACAGTTGGGGAATTGCATTTTCAGCAAGTTGGTTTATTGATGATAAGTGGATGCCTTTTTTGCGCATGGGTTATTCTGATGGAGAAGCTGCTGTAAACGAACGGAATATTAGTATTGGTTTCGGTCGTTATTTTAATCGAAATGGTAATCTTTTAGGGTTGGGGTTAAGTTTGGGAAAACCTGTTACTGAGGGATTAGATGATCAAGTAACTACTGAAGTTTTTTATCGAATACAGATGACTCAAAATTGGGCAATTACTCCTGATATTCAAGTCATTTTTGATCCTGCACTCAATCTAGAAGAAGACGTTATTGCTGTTTTTGGAATTCGTTCTCGATTAAATTTTTAATTATTATATTTTTATTTTTTCAACAACCACTACAGGAATTAAACTCTTTTCCACAACTGCTTGAGAAACGGAACCAACTAATACCAAATTCAAAAAAGGCAGTTACATCTTAAGTTGTGATTTATTCCTAGAATAAAAAACTTGATAAATTCCATAAATTCTCAAAATTAAACCTTTTTTCCTCTTTTTTATTATTTTTTTTCTTTGCCTGTTGCTTGTTACCTTTTGCCTGTTGCTTGTTACCTGTTGCCTGTTGCCTGTTGCCTGTTGCCTGTGCCGTGACTGTAGCAATATTTTATGAAATTGGTATTAGTGGTCAGGATATTTAGTCAATTGTTAAGAGGTAAGTTATAAAAATTATTACTTATTTATTTACTACTGCAAAAGAAAAGATATTATTGAAGTATGGAAGTATTATTTAGACTTACGGTAGCCAAGCTATAGATAAAGAAGGAAATGCAAACTCTATAAACCTAGATTTTGTCTTAGAAACCATTTATAGTCAACGAACAACTCTGGTAATTGTATGTCAATTGTTAGTATTTTGGAAAACTATACAGACCCCAATAATCCTGATTTTGCTTATAATGCCTTATTTCATATTCTCCAGGATTTAGCTGGGACTGTAGCTGGACTTGCTATTTTTACTTGGTTAGTTTATCAGAAAGGAATTCTTCAAGTTCAAAAAAACACAAGTGATGAAACTCAATTATCTGAATCAAAGATATGAACCTTTTTTATAACTTTTTCATTTGTCAAAAATATCATAATAAATGAGGTAAAAAATGGATTCTAGTTTGGAAACAATTTATCCGTTAGGACATCTAACTGTAGCAATAGTTGAATTAATTATTTTGCTTTTTGCTTACCCTTTCTTTCGCTTATCAAAGAATTGGGCAATGATTGTCTTACCAATTGTATTAGTTGGTTTGATTTACGACAATTCAATTCTCTTTAGTAGTAAATTTATTGGTGAAGGAGAACTCTTAGAAAACCTTTCTCAAATACGATATTTACTCCATTATATAACTGTTCCTTTATTCATTGTTGTTGCTATTGAGTTAGCTTCTGCTTCTGAGGCTAAATGGGCTAATCAATTTGTCAGAGTTTCATCTTGGCTACTAGCTTTTGGGCTAGCTGGATATGATGTGATTAAAAACTTTGTCGGACTAGAATTAAAACCGGAAACTTTTGCTGGTGTTTTGCGTTATGTTCCAGTCAACGGAAATATACTAATTATAACTATTATCGTTACTGTTTTTGTTTTATTAGTTGGTATAGGAATTTGGGTAAGAACAGGAAATTGGTTTTGGTTATTTATTGGAGCTTTAATTGGTTTATTAGGTAATGCTTTACCTTCAGCACAAGTAGGCACTCTTCCTGGTAGTGTTTCTGAATTTATTTTGGCTCTGAGTTTATTATTAACACAGTACCATCTTGAAGATGATATAGATGAATCAATCCCTGCTCCTGAGCCTCCTGAAGGATGGGAATGTGGAGAATATTCTGGTTATCAAGTATTCTGGAAAGATATAAGGAAGGAAGGTCAAATAATTTATACAATTTATCAAGTAGGAAGTCATAAAAACGGTGACTTTGTAAGAATTTATGCTCCTCAAGAACCCTACCGAAAAGATGGTAAACTAAAACTTATTACATACTTACATGGTTTCTCTCTCTGTTTGCCACAATTTTATGAAAAACATTTAGAAGAATTAGCCGAAAAAGGCTTATATGTCTTTTTTCCTGATTATCAAAAGAGTGATTATCCAGACTTTCCTAAAGACAACGAAACATTAGAAACACAAAAAACAACTCGCTCTACTTTGAAATATTGGTTATTTAGTAGTGGAGCCTTATTTATGAAATTAATTTTACGACGTGAAGTTAATAAACAAGAGTTAAAAAATTTCGTAAAGCAGGGTATATGGAAAGGACTGAGAGTTGTTTTAAGTACATCATTATTTATTGTTGTGGTGAACATTATCTCTTTGTTTAACCGCGAGTATGCTAAGAATGTGGTGAGCATGATTACTACTGTTATAGATAGTTTAATTAGTTCTCCAAAAGAATGGCTTGGTTTTGCTATTAATTCTACAGCAATAGGCTGGGAAAAATTGTGTGAACACAGTAAAGAAGTTAAAAAGTTAGACTTATCTGAACAAGAGATAGATTTTTATGTATTCGGTCATTCTTTAGGTGGTCTTTTAGCTCTTAGCTGGCCTTATTCTTTAAAAGAAAATCCAGATAAAAAACTAGAAAAATTTCATCCTAAACAGATAATTACTGGCGATCCAGCTCCCAATACTATTATGGGTATTCCTAAAATCGCTACTGTAATTTTAGGTATTTTTCGGTTTCCTTTTGTAACAGAACCTTTGAAAATTAAAAATACAGGAACTGAGCTAAAAATTCCCACAGGCATTTTACACGGAAACAATGATAAAATTGTTAAACCTAGTGAATGGGTAAAATCTCCTCGCTCTCAAGAAAAAGGTTCATTCTTTGACATTGCTTCAACAGAGAAAAATATTTATTTTTCTACATCTAATAAAGAGAAAGATTTAATAGCTAACCATAATCAATCTGTCACCAACACAACCTATTATGGAAACGGTTTTATGAAGAATTTTGGTGGAGCAAAGGATGGACCAAATGCTTATAATTATCAATATATTTACCCTGCACTTCTAGCTGTAATTATGGACGATGTACAAGCGAATGAATTAAAGGATGGTAATGGGTTTGAACTAGCAGATTTTCAAGTTCTTGATGAGCCAACATAAATAATTTATTTACTTCTGAATTGCAGATAGATATGCACTTAATGAATTAAGAAGAAATTTCGAGTAGGGACGTTGTATGCAGCGTCCCTATTTTATGTTTAATACTAACAGGACTTACGCAAAATAAGGTAATTCTGTCATTACGTTTAGCTGGCGCACAACTCCGTTTTGCTGGCGCAAAGCTTTCCTATCGGAATGCTCCGCAAACGCTAACGACTGTCGCCGACATGAAAAACGCTCCGCGACATGTTTCGGCTAAGGGCCGACATGAATGCGGAGCATTCCGTCAGGATAGTAATCTCAAATGTCTAAAACTCCTTCCTGATGCGTAAGTCCTGACTAAGATTAGTGGGAAGCGATATAGCTGCTGCTAGGCTCGGCCAACGCCCTATATCGAAATAGCCTGTTTTATGGTCAAACTTGATTATAGGGCAGGTTTTCAAGTTATTGAGCAGCTATAGCGCTACTTATTAAGGTTAGGACATTTCTAAATCCTGTTTGCGGAGCATTTCCGTAGGAAAAACCATTTGACAGTTTACTATTTCCTATTCCCTATTCCCTAGCGCGTAGCGCTATAAAATAAATAATTTATTTACTTCATAATTGCATATCTATATCCAACTCTGAAGTAAGAAGACATTGAGAGTAGAGATATTGTATGTAACTTACCTACTTTATCAGGTGAGTGGGGAGCAATTCTCCTCTATATTTTCCGGTAAAATTTGATTGTGGGATGAATATAAGGAGAACGAGCGATCAAAACTTTACTCAAAAGATCCAGAAATCAAGAAGTTCTAACTGAAAAAAGTTAGAAATCCTTCCTTTCGATCGTCTATATACATAGACAAATATGCCACTTAGGAGAATTTTATGAACGAACGTCGTCAAAAATCTTATTCCATTCGTGTTGATGCGGCTGAATTAGCCAGAAGTCGCCAACATCCAACCCATCAAGCTAATGGGGACGAAGAGCGCTACGCAGGCGCTCGGTATTTCATGTCCTTTACCAAAGGTTTAATCCATAACCCCACAACAGGATTATTACAAGATCCAAAAGACTTTGTAGCATTTCGCCGAGCGATTGATGATGGCTTCATCGATCCTTTTACTGATAGAGTTCGTCATGGTGCAAAATATAAGGTTGTTAATGGCAACATTGTAGAAGAGGAAAATCCGAATTTCCTTGATGGTTTTAGACAGTGGGAAGCTCCAACTGCAGGGGTTGTGTTTGAATTAGAAGGACCTGATGCTCAAGCAGTCACCATGCCTCCCGCACCACCATTGTTAGATTCTTCTGGAAACACGAACCTGGAACTAATTTTTGAGATGGCAGAGGTATATGAACTAGCAATTCTTCGCGATTGTCCCTTTAACGATTTTGAGAAAGGTGCAAAAAATGAGAATTTGAAAGCATCAATTGCTCGACTCAATAAACTTGGTTACCTCCAAAATCAGAATGGACGACCCCGAAAAGTTAACCAGAAAAGAAATAGACCCAGGCAGAAAGGAAAACTCGACGTACAGACAGTATTTCGTGGGTCTTCTCCAGGGGTAGAAGTGGGACCTTACCTGTCTCAATTTTTGCTGATTGGTAACAAAGCCGTCAACGGAGAGGATGGTGTCACTACTGGAAAAATCGCCTATGGTGTTCTGGAAATCAACCAAAAAGTTCCCATAGCCACGCCAGGAACAGACTATATGACCGATTTTGCGAAGTATGTTGAAGTTCAGCGGGGTATTGCACAAGCACGAGAAAGCTATGTTCCTGGACGTCGCTTTATTTCCACACCCCGCGATCTGGCAACCTATGTCCACTACGATGCTCTTTATGAAGCTTACCTCAATGCTTGTCTGATTCTGTTGGGAATGGGAACTCCTTTCGATCCTGGTTTTGATCATCTCTCTGGAGGTGGTGTAGCAGCAACAGATCCAAAAACTCGCCGTCACGCTAATGGTTTTGCTCTTTATGGCGGTCCCCATATTTTGACCTTGGTGACTGAGGTGGCAACACGAGCATTGAAGGCTGTTCGTTTCCAGAAGTTTAACAATCATATTCGCTTGCGACCAGAGGCTCTAGCAGCACGAGTTGAGCTGGTGCGTCGTAAAAATAGCGGTGAGATAGAGGAAAATTTGATTCCAAAAGCCTTAAGTCAATATTTTCAGGGGTTCCTAGATAAGCTAGAAAGCAATGGAAATGGTGATTTGGCAACAAGTACTCTCGGAAATATTTCCGCAATAGCTGAAGGTAGTTATCTGCTACCAATGGCATTTCCTGAAGGATCTCCCATGCACCCTGCTTATGGTGCTGGACACGCTACCGTTGCTGGTGCCTGTGTGACTATTCTCAAGGCATTTTTTGACACCAGTGCAGTGCTTGTAAAGGATAGTAGTAATGAATATAGGTTCAAACGTATGGAGGAAGGTGATAAGTTGGTTGCTTTCCGAGCAAATGATGATGGTAGTGCCTTGGTAGAAAGCCCAATTGATAATATTTCTGAGGCTCTAACTCTTGAGGGTGAGCTGAATAAACTAGCGGCCAACATTTCCATTGGTCGAAACATGGGAGGAGTTCACTATTTCACCGACTATTATGATAGTGTTCGCATGGGCGAGGAAATTGCCATTGGTATTCTTGAAGAACAGGCATTGACTTATCCTACAGACCCCTTTGTCTTCTCTGTACCAACCTTTGATGGTGACATTGTGAGAATTGGTCGGCGATGAATTATTGGGTACAGAGGTGACAAGGTTACTCTCAAAACAGTCTATTTTCTAGTCTGATTTGATTGTAGGAGAAACAGAAGGAGGCGATCGCCATTTTTATCAAAAGCGATCGCCTCCTTCTTCTAAAAAGATGGATTATTTTTTAACTTCCTCTTAATCTAAGCAATACCATAGCCAGTGTAAAGGCGCTTGTAAGGTGGATGTAGCCCCAGTACAATGTCTTCTTTAGCAACACCCATTTCCATTAATTCTTGACCAAAAAATAAGGTCTCAAGCCTCCCCTTTTAAGGGGATGAAAAAGCGGTCGAGAGATGGCGTTAGCGTTAGCGAAGCTCCTCTGCAAGAGGCAGCGGCTCTGCAAGAGCGGGTCTCCTCGCCATATCTAATCGACCAAGAGAAATAAACTTCAGTATTTCTAACCTCTGGCTAAACCCAGAGGTACTGATAACTGATAACTGATAACTGAAATGACCTACATCAATATCAGTAGCATTATGCTGAAGCCAAATTTTTCCATATTCTTCAGTTTATTTAGTAAATTCTATCCTAGAATATAGCTTTCAGCCAGCTTGTCACCCCCTGAGGATATTTTAACTTCCCTTCGGGGAAGTCAAAGCTCTCCGGTGGAGCAGCGTCGTATGGGAAAGCCAGGGCCAGGATTTGCATACCTTCATAAGCTAAAAGTTCATAAGCCCTTGACAAGCTAGAAGGATTTTGTTATTTTAAAGCTCAACACAGGGGGAGGACATCACCTCTGTTTAAACAGCGGTCAGGGTTTCCCAGACTGAAGAATCCCCCCTTTTCCCGTAAGGGTAACGTCGGGAGTATGTCAATAAATGCCGAAAATATTTTCTAGTTCGCTAACTATAATCTCTGCCTTAACTTTGGGTTTAGAAACTATTCTGGTCAATCAATTGTGGACGCCTGCTGTTTTAGCACAATCAAGTTCGGAAAATTTTTGGTTCTTTTCAAGTTATCTGATTCAACTTGAGGAAAGTTATCCAGAAACTTTAGTCGATTTTTGGCAGAAGTCGGCATGGAAAATTAGCAAATATAGCTTTGCCAAAAGTCTGATTTTAGACCCACCTTCTACCAATGCAGTAGATTTACTCCCTAATTCTCAAGAACAAAAGATAACTGCTCAAAATAATTCTGAACCCGAATTTGAAAACAAAGAAGTAGTCGATCCCTTTAGCAAATCTGCTGGCGGACAACTTAATATTAAATTAACAGACTCCAACAGCTCTAGAAGCTTTGGTTTGGGTACAATAATTAGTTATCCTGATGCCTTAAATGGACCAACTCGTCAATCTCTAGATGTTCCTCAACAAGAAACTGGATTAGCGAGTATTTCCATAGCAGGTCGTTTGCGCCAGAACTTGGGAAATAACAATAGTATTCTGTTGGAAGGAATTTTAGATCCCAAGCGATATGGTCTTGATTTGAGATACGGAAATTTAGCACCATTTTTGCCAGGAGCATTTGCCGCTAATATCTATAGTTCCAGTGGTCGCATTCCTGTCTATGAGAATGGAGAGGAAGATGTTGATTTACCTAATGGAGATGTTCCTTGGGTTATTCGCTTCGGTGGCGGTCTTCAATATGTACAACCGCTATCAAAGAAACTTGATGGAGCTTTGGGCGTCAACTATCAAATAGTTTCTGTTCGTGATGCAGCTTTTACTAACAACATTGAAACTAAAGATGAACTGGGCAACTCTTTCACTTTTAGTGATGATGGACAAGATACGCTGTTGACTATTGATGCTGCTCTTTTGTTTGATGATACTGATAACCCAAATGATCCTAATCGAGGTTCTCGATTGCGGTTTGGTTCTAGTCAATCGATTCCCATCGGAGATGCACAGATTGGGTATAATCGTCTCTCTGCTAGCTTTAGCCAATTCATTCCCCTCAATCTCTTTGGATTTTCTGAAGGACCGCGCACATTGATCCTAAATCTTCAAGGGGGAGCCTTTATTGGTGATGTTCCTTCTTATCAAGCTTTTAACTTAGGAGGAACTCAGACAATTCGAGGCTTTGAGAAAGGAGAAGTATCAGCGAGTCGTAGTTTTGTTAAAGCAACTGCTGAGTATCGCTTCCCAATTACTGAATTGAGGCTGTTAAAGCAGGATGTTGAGTTGGGTGGAACTTTATTTGTGGATTATGGGAACGATCTAGCAACTGCTGATGGTGTTAGTGGCAACCCCGCAGGTGTACGAGACAAATTTGGGGACGCTTTGGGTTATGGGTTAGGTTTGAGTGCAAAATCGCTTATTGGTCGGATGCGCTTGGAGTTTGGCTTTAATAATGAAGGATCGAACCATTTTCATTTTACTTTTGGCGATCGCTTTTGAAATATTAACGATTCAGGACTTACGCAGAGCAACCATCTCTTGGTGCGCGTTCTGCAAGCGAGCTTGCGTCGTCGCGGGGTCGCACCGCTATCTAGTAGGGGCGAATGGCCATTCGCCCCTACAGATGGTGTATATTTTCATATTTTGCGTAAGTCCTGTTGTTTTTAAAGTGGAAAATCGTCATCGTTTTGGTAAAATTGCTCCTCAAAATTTGGAGAAGGACGAGGGACGATCGCCTCCTGATTCTAACAAGAGCGATTATTTTTTAACTTCCTCATAAATTTCCCTCGCACTTTTCTCCCCAAACATCTTCTCCTTTAACTCCAAATAATCTACCGACTGCGACATATTTTCCCGACAGAAAAATCCAGCTTTAGCAATTCCCAAATTATTGATAATTCCCCGTACACTTTCACTTCTCACCAATGCCATTTCCGGCACAATTAACTTTTGATTCATTTCTAAATTTACCCTTCTAAAAAGAACTAACGAGATTGTTAACAAAAATTGTAGGATTTTGAACTTATTGGATCAAAAAATAGTTGATTTTATGCCTCATTGTTTTGAGGTTTAGATTCAGCATACTTTTCTAACAAAATTTGAATGTAGGAACGATAACTCTCTAATTTATTCATTGGACAATTTCCTCCGCAATCGGTTCTTCAATAATTAATAATTAATAATTAATAATTAACAATTAATAATTAATAATATCAAATCCTTTGGGCAACGGATTTGATATCATTATACCATCAGAAAAGAGCGAAAAATCCTAGTGTGTAGAGGGTTTGGATACCAAAATCCTACGGTATTGAATTCTCTCGATACTACCGGATTTGATATAATTACCTCATGAATAATTATGCTCAAAAATAATTATCCATTATTCATTATCCATTATCAATTAATGAACTACCACCACAGGAATTAAACTCTTTTCCAAAACTGCTTGAGAAACGGAACCAACTAACACATTCTCCCATAAACGATGCCCTCTTTTTCCCATAACTATTTCTGCCGCTCCATACTCTTGTGCAACTGAAATTATTTCCTCCGATACCACACCCGCAACAGTAATAAACCGATACCGAATATCAGCCAAAAGTTTTTCTGTTTGCTGTTGTAGCTGCTCAATACTTTCCCCATCCTCAGACTGCATAACGTGCAATACCACAACTTCCCCATCACAACGTCTCGCTAACTCCGCAACTTTTAATAATACCTCCGCAGCAAGAGGTGAAGTATCAACTGCAGCTAACAAAACAATACGACGAGCGATGTAGCTGCCGCTAGGCTCCGCCAACGCTACTTTTGTCGGATCGACTTCTCCTTTTTCTAACAGTTTCGGCGCAAAGGTAGGTATCGCCCAAGCTCCCAAAGGTGCTGTGACTAATATGGATAGGGCAGCGATCGCTAAAATTGTTTCGCCTCCCTCAATACCTGCTGCTAGAGGAATAGCGCCAATGGCAGCTTGCACGGTTGCTTTAGCGGAATTTCCGGGCAGCAAAAATAGACGTTCTCGGAAATTCCAGTTACTGCCTAAAGTTGAGAGATACCAACCAAACATCCGCCCAACTAAAGTACCAACCGCTAAAATTAACAACCCCACCCATAAAACATTTTCCAATACTTGCAAGGGGATACTGGCACCGAGCAACACAAACAAAATTATTTGCGCCACCAGCCACAAAGTATCAAAACCATTTCGTAAACGTCGTGCCAGGGGTGCATCAAATTCGATGACAAAAAATCCTGTTGCCATGACTGCCAAATAACCAGAAAATATCGGAAATTTCTCTGCTAAGACAACTAACAAGAGAGCAAAACTTGCTGCAACCAAAGTATCCTGAGTAGCATTTTGAGTCCAATTTTGTTTAACTAAGAGCAATACTAATATTCGCGCTGTCAACCATCCGGCGATAACTCCGAGAATGATTTGTAAAATTACTTGAAATGGTAATAGTTGTAATGCACTTAGAGTGATGCCACCAGGAAAAGTTACAGTAGTTGTTCCCTGGGATAAAAATGCCAACAGTAAACTAAATACTAATAACAGCAAAACATCCGATAAAGCACTACCAGTCAAAATAGCATCAGGAATACCTTTTGTCACCCCCCAACCCAAACTTTTGAGGCGCAACATTCCGGGAACAATAACTGCGGGAGACTCAGCACCGATGATACAACCTAATAATAACCCGGTGGCAAAATCAAAATTCAGTAACCACATTGCTACCAAGGCGATAACAATAGCTTCACAAGTTGCTGGGAGAAAACCTAACCGTAGTGCAACACTACCTTGTTGTGCTAACTTTTCTCTGTCTAAACCCAACCCTGCTTTCATCAAAATTATCATTACGGCGATCGTGCGCAAAGAGTCAGCAGCTTGCAAAATGCTAGAGTCAATGGTATTGCTAATTTGGGGACCTAATAATATTCCCACTAATACCATTCCGACTAGGGGTGGTGCTTTTAACCTAAAGGCAATTTCGCCGACAAAAAAGCCTATTAATAATATCCAAATAATACTTTCTAACATAGGAAGGAAGAAGGAGGAAGCAAGAATTCAATAATTGATAATTGATAATTACCTCTCCCTAAAACAGATTGGATTGAATAAAAGGAAAATAAATTCATTGTTTCTCCACGGCGAGTGAGAGGCTTTAAACCTTTTATTCAGTAATAAGGAGGAAGGAGGACAGAAAATCGGCTCTGTTGCATAATTATATCATGTCCGGTTGAATAGTTATAAATAAAAAGGGAGGAGTCAGGAGTCGTAGGGGCTTGCTGGCCATGTGCTAACGCAAAGTTCCGCTTTATATGTCGCTCCGCGTTTTTCATGTCGGCTCAAGCGCCGTTAGCGGAGCTTTGCGCTAGCAAAACGGAGTTGTGCG
>NZ_LGSU01001401.1 GCF_002260545.1 Hydrocoleum sp. CS-953
CGGTATACGTCCCATTGTTGTTCATGGTGGCGGTCCAGAAATTAACTCTTGGTTGGGCAAACTAGGAATTGAACCTCAGTTTAAGGATGAAAAGCGGGCCGAAAAAATTATAAGTGCTAACCAATTAACCATTTTTTTAATTATTTAACCTATAAATAAAATTCTTATAAATAAAGTGTTAATAATAAAGATTTTACTAACTATCACACCTATTAATTGTTGATTTTTATTCAGAGGTTTCTTCTGTTTCAACGGCAGTAGAAGTTTCTACCACTTTAGCTAATTCCCGTTCTTTTTCTATTGTTAATAACTGAGCCAGTCGATGGCGGTTATGCTTGAACAGGTGTGGTTTTTCCATTCTTCCTGTACCTTTGAGGATGCGTAAATCGAACAATTCTCGCTTAACTTTCACTATTTCAGCAGTTAGTTCTTCATCACTCAATTCCCTGACTTCTGATATTTTCGGGAAAGGCATAAATTAATCCTCCTTAGGCTCCTCGCGTACAATGAACTTTGTTTTAATTGGCAACTTAAATGATGCCAAACGCATAGCTTCACGAGCTATATCTTCTGCAACTCCGCCCAACTCAAACATAATACGACCTGGTTTAACCACTGCCACCCAATATTCAGGGGCACCTTTACCAGAACCCATACGAGTTTCTGCTGCTCTCATTGTAACTGGTTTATCGGGAAACACACGAATCCAGATTTTTCCACCCCTACGGATGTAACGAGTCATAGCACGACGAGCTGCTTCTATTTGACGGGAAGTAATCCAAGAAGGTTCTAATGCTTGGAGTGCATATTGTCCGAAGGAAATAGTATTGCCACTATTGGCATTACCTCTCATTCGTCCGCGTTGCTGTTTGCGGAATTTCGTTCTTTTAGGACTTAACATAGTCTACTATTTTGTCTTTGACTTAGTATTTTCTGATATAGCAGTCACCAGGAAGGTTAGCCAAAATTTAGGAAAAAAATAGTCACACCAAGAATTCTAAATTCTAAATTCTGAATTCTAAATTCCCTAAAATTTACCCTTCGTTAGACCTGTCTTCATATTGCTGACGACGTTTTTGTTGTCTACGTTTTGGCTGCCTTTCTTGAGCACTAGCAATTTCTTCCTGACCAGGAATTATTTCTCCTTTGAAAATCCAAACTTTAATACCAAGAATACCGTAAATTGTCTTAGCAGTACAATAGGCATAATCGATATCAGCTCTCAAAGTATGTAAGGGTACACTACCTTCTCTTGTCACCTCAGTACGAGCAATTTCTGCTCCGTTAACCCTGCCACTTACTTGTACCTTAATACCTTCTACACCAGCTTTTTGCGCTCTAGTTATAGCTTGACGTACAACTCGGCGAAAAGATACCCTTTTCTCTAGTTGTTGAGCGATGTATTCACCAATGAGCATAGCATCAGTGTCTACTTTGGCAACTTCAACAACATTGATTCTAATTTGACGGTTGCTACCCAAAAGTTTTTGTAAGCCTACCCTCAAAGAATCAATTCCTGCACCACCTCTACCAACTACTACACCAGGTCTAGCTGTGTTAACTTCTAAGTCTATCTGTTCTGCTTTTCTCTCAATTCTGATTTGAGAAATCCCTGCATTAGCAAGAGTTGCTTTCACATATTTACGAATTTTGAAGTCTTCTTCCAACAATTCTGGGTAGTTCTTAGCGTCAGCGTACCAACGGGAACGATGCTCTTGGGTAATACCTAGTCTAAAACCAGTTGGATGTATTTTTTGTCCCATTACTTACTCTTTATATAGTGTTTTTATCTAAGTTGACAAATTCCTCAGCTTACTTAATCAACTAAAGAGGCAACTGCCACTGTAATGTGACAAGTAGGTTTACGAATTTTGTAAGCACGACCTTGAGCGCGTGGTCGATAACGTGGTAAACAAGGGCCTTGATCTGCGAAAGCCTTGGATATAACTAAGGTTTCTGGATCTATTCCGTTGTTATTCTCCGCGTTTGCTGCTGCTGAACGTAATACTTTCCGAATCGGACCACAAGCTCGGTATGGCATAAATTCCAGGATAATTAATGCTTCCCGGTAAGAAATGCCACGAATTTGGTCAAGGACTCGCCGTACTTTAAACGGAGACATTCGGATATAACGAGCTATTGCTTTTACTTCTGTACTGGTATCTATAGGCATACCTATCTCCACTTAATCAATTCTAAGTTATTTATCTTTTTGACTTTCTATCTGAACCGTGACCCCGATATGTTCTAGTCGGTGCAAATTCACCTAATTTATGACCTACCATCTGGTCGGATACAAAAACGGGAACGTGCTGACGTCCGTTATGTACGGCGATAGTATGACCAACCATATCAGGAATAATCGTTGAAGCTCTTGACCAAGTTTTAACTACCTGTTTTTCATTTTTAGCATTTAAAGCTTCTATTTTCTTCAAGAGACTATCTGCAATGAATGGTCCTTTTTTTAATGAACGAGACATAATTGAATTTATGGTTTATTTGATACAATTAAAAAATGATCCTGCTGATTGCTGAATGCTAAGAGCTGAATGCTTCTCAGTTCTAGCTTTGACGACCACCTTTGCCTCGTTTCGAGGATTTACGCCGACGTTGTACGATTAAAGCATCACTCTGTTTTTTCTTCTTCCGGGTTTTCAGACCTAATGCTGGTTTACCCCAAGGAGTAACAGGTCCACTTCTACCAACTGGTGCCCTACCTTCACCACCACCATGAGGGTGATCGACTGGGTTCATCACACTACCTCTAACGGTTGGTCTCTTGCCTTTCCAGCGATTACGGCCTGCTTTACCTAGACTAATATTTCTATGCTCAATGTTACCTATTTGGCCTAAAGTTGCGTAGCAGCTTGCTCTAATTTTACGCCGTTCGCCAGAGGGAAGTTTGACTGTTACATACTCACCTTCTTTCGCTACTACTTGAGCTACAGCACCAGCAGAACGCGCCATTTGTCCTCCTTTCCCAGGAACGAGTTCTATGTTATGAACATCTGTACCCAAAGGAATTTGACTTAGAGGTAAAGCGTTACCAATTTCAAGGGGAGCATTGACTCCAGAGGTAACTATTGCTCCAACTTTTAATCCCACGGGATGTAGGATATAGCGTTTTTCTCCATCTTGATAATGTAGAAGTGCTATTCTGGCGTTCCGGTTAGGATCGTATTCAATTGCTGCTACTTTAGCTGGAATATTATGTTTGTTACGATGGAAGTCGATAATACGATATAGTTTTTTACTACCTCCGCCTCGGTGACGACAGGTGATTACACCACGATTATTACGACCCTTTTTTCTATGTTTGAATTTAACCAGAGACTTTTCTGGTTTCGAGCGAGTTACTTCCGCGAAGTCGGAAACACTATGTTCTCGGGTACTTGGTGTATAGGGTCTGTAGGAACGAATACCCATAATTTATGCTGCTCTATGCCAATATATTTTACAGATTAATTGCTTTAAATTGCTCAAATATTTTTGATCAAAATAATCAGAGCCAAAACCTCGCATTTTAATCAGTTACCAGTTATCAGTTAAATATTTTTTCTAGTTTAATCGCGCGGAACTAAAGTAAGAATTTAACTTTTGAAATCCCCGGAACCAAAACAATTTCTGACTTCTGACTTCTGACTTCGTTATAGGTCTGGGAACAGGATTTTCCTAATTGGTTCCCCATCTTCTAGAGTGACAATAGCTCTTTTATATTGAGGTTTAAAACCCATGAATTTGCCTACTCTGCGTTTTTTTCTTGGTAAGTTTAGGGTATTGATACCTGTTACTTTTACCTCAAATAGTTGCTCAATTACTTCTTTTATCATTGGCTTTGTTGCCCTTGGATCTACATCAAATGTATATTGATTTAGTTCCATTAACCTAGTAGCTTTTTCTGTAATAATTGGGGCTTTAATTATATCTACTAAGTCTCGTGAATCAAGTTTCATCTCCGTAGACCTCCTGAATTTTGGCAATTGCTGTTGCAGTTGCTATAATTTTGTCCGCTTCTAGAATATCGTAAATATTCAAGTTGTTAGCTAGACTTATTTTCAGCTTGGCAACGTTACGACCTGACAAATATACGTTTTCTTGTTTTTCTGGTAAAACCAAGAGAACTTTTGATTCTGTATCTACTCCCCAACGAGCGATCGCTTCTACCAATTCTTTTGTTTTTGGTTTAGGGAATTGTTCGGCAAACTCTTCTATAACTATTAAGTCTTCTGAGCGACTTTGGAAAGCAGTGCTAAGTGCTAGCCTTTTTTCCTTACGGTTCATTTTGTGGGAATAGTCTCTTGGTTTAGGACCAAAAATTACACCACCACCACGCCATAGGGGTGAACGGATCGAACCTGCTCTTGCTCTACCTGTTCCTTTTTGTCGCCAAGGTTTACGACCACCACCTCTAACTTCGGATCTGGTTTTGGTGCTAGCTGTTCCCTGGCGGTTATTTGCCATTTGTAGTCTTAGGGATCTGTGAACAACATGAGCGGCACTTTCTTCTTTCGCTACTCGTAAGTTGAGAGTTGCTTGCCCAGTTTCTTCACCTTGCCAGTTTTTTATGACACAATCAACCATCTTTTTTTCTCAAAAATTTTCTCTATTTTTGACCTACTATGTTTGCTGGAGCAATACTAATTAATGCGCCTGGTTTTCCAGGAATACTTCCTTTAATTAGCAATAAGTTACGTTCAGTATCTATTCTCGCTACTTTTAGTTTTCTAGTAGTGACTCGCACGTTTCCTAACTGCCCTGCCATTTTCTTACCTGGATAAACACGTCCTGGAGTTGTTCCCGGACCTGTGGAACCTGGTAAACGGTGGTTTTTAGAACCGTGAGCCATTGGTCCACGCCTAAAGTTATGACGTTTTTGATAACCAGCAAAGCCTTTACCGATACTTTTTCCACAAACGTCAACCAGTTGACCTGCTTCAAATAGATCGACTTTTATTTGTTGACCTAATTCAAAGTTACCTGTATTATCTACTCTGTATTCTCGTAGATGACGTAAAGGAGTACCACCTGATTTAACCAAATGACCTTGTTGAGCATTGGTTAAATACTTATTAACTTCTTTTGGTTCTTTTGTATTTAGTTTACGGGTTTTATTTTTGGCTTCACCATATCCAATTTGAACTGCAGTATAACCATCTGTTTGTTCAGTTTTGATTTGGGTAACTACACATGGTCCTGCTTGAACTACTGTTACAGGAATTGCTTTTCCGGTTTCAGCTTCAAACACTTGTGTCATGCCTAGTTTTGTGCCAAGGATACCAACTACCACTGTCGCTCTCCTTTATTTTTTTTATGCACTACAACATTATATTAATGGAAATAAATCGCCATTTTTATTATTCTAATGACATATCTATTTCCAAGTCGTAAATCATACTATTAATCTGTAGGACTTACGCAAAAACCAGATATATCAATGACATTTCGTGATTTTAAAAATAATAATCAGGGTAATAAACCTGATTTCTTATTTGGGTGTGTAAGTCCTGAATCTAGATGTTTTAATATAGACTATTTATAGAGAATTGCATCTCAATTAGGTCTCGTATTTGCAGGCAATATATCTGCACTACTTTGACACCATATTTAATTCAGATAAATTCAGGAACTAATACTTAGCAGTAAAAAACCTTATCGCCTGTTGAAGACGATATTATTTTTTTAACTTTGTTGTCTTTAATTTATCTAGTTATGACTGTATATTCGCCAGGACTTGAGTAGCTTGCCACTCAGTATCCGTTTTATTATTTGTTAACAGCCACTAACAAATAATTCCTATTTCATCCTATAAGTTAAGTATGGATTAGTCTTATCCTTACTTTACTTTCTTAGATAAAAATAGGTGGTTAATGCCTTAAAGGCCAAACAAACCTTTTTTCGGCGACAATATATTATTGTATATTATTTACTAATACTTGTCTAGAGGTTGAAACAATTTTTTTTTGAAGTTGCTAGGAACACAAGTATCTTTGCTTGAAGTAACTATAATGTAGACCAAAATCAGCTAGGATCTAAGAATTTAGGGACAAAATTAAGCATGGCATTGATTACAACTGGTCGAGGAATAATTAGGGATTTAGAGAAGTCTGGATCTTTGGCCGTTTATGTTCCTTTGGAAGGAGGATTTGAAGGGCGGTATCAACGTCGTTTAAGAGCTTCTGGCTATGTAACTCACAATATTACTGCTAGAGGATTAGGTGATTTGGCCATGTATCTCACAGGGGTACATGGAGTTAGACCTCCTCACTTAGGTAAGAAAACTGTAGGTAATGGTGCAGCGGTTGGCTATGTCTACTATGTACCGCCAATTGTCAGTTATAAATTGGAACATTTACCAGCTAAGGCTAAGGGTTTGATTCTGTGGATTATAGAAGGTCAGATTTTATCTAGTCAAGAAATTGAGTATTTAACTGGCCTACCTAAGTCGGAACCACGAGTAAAGGTCATCGTGGAAATGGGTGGCGATCGCTTCTTTAGGTGGACACCACTTCAAGATACTTTGGTACCTGCTTAGGAAGTAGGGGATTCATTAATTGATAATTGATAATTGATAATTGATAATTACCTCTCCCTAAAAGGGAGAGGATTGAAACAAAGGCAGAAAAGATTTATTTTTTTTCCCCTTGAAAGGGGAGGCTTTAAACCTGAATGGTCTAATTATTTAATTGTTTAATTATTAATTATTTCGGTAAGCGAGTGAGGGAGTGGGGGAGTGGGGGAGCAGGGGAGCATTTTTCCTGTATTACTTCTATCCCACTTCCTGCTCCCTTCCTCAAAGATTTAATCGCCATTGATTCTAAATGGATTTTATAGGTAAGAACTAATAGATACCAGATTACAGCCCTTTTCAGATGGATAAACCAGATCGTCATCACCAAAATCCTGTAGGGGCGTTTTCCTGACGGAATGCTCCGCAAACATGTCGCGCAGCGAAATGGCCATTCGCCCCTACTGTGGTCGGTCTACTGAAATGAAAACCGCTGTAAGTCTAATCCATAATTTGTCTAGTGAGGCATTAGTGGGTGAAAGACAAAACCTCAACTATAATAAATCTTTGTTGGGGTACTTCACCTTTGTACCTCGGATTTTTTTGAGCTAAAAGCTAACATATAAGCGTGAGAGAACGCTACTATCCTTTAAATTCCCTTAAAGAGGGCCACTGGTTTAAATTAATCTGTGGGGCCAGCTTTCAACACCTGCCAACGGTGAGAAATTTAACATTAGCTTATACTTTGGCAGGTGCAGATTGTATTGATGTGGCTGCAGACCCAGCGGCGATCGCTGCGGCGAAAGAGGCTGTGGAAGTTGCATCTAGGCTTAAGACCTTGGCCAATAATCTGAGATTTGGCTACCAAGGAAGGCCATTGATAATGGTCAGTATCAATGATGGAGAAGATCCTCATTTTCGGAAAGCTGAGTTTGACCCCACCATTTGCCCCACAGACTGTTGGCGACCTTGTGAGAAAGTATGTCCGGCAGAAGCTATAGTTTTTTCTGACAATAGAGATGGTGTAATACCTGACTATTCAGGAGTGATAGATGAACTTTGCTATGGTTGTGGCAGGTGTTTGTCTGTATGTCCTAGCCAACTAATACAAGCTCGCTCTTATGTATCTACTCCTAGTTCGATTCCATCATTGGTATTGCCGACTGGTGTAGATGCTATAGAAATTCATACCCAAGTGGGAAGAGAAAGTGATTTTCAGCGACTCTGGCAAAGTATAAAACCTTGGGTAAATCAATTAAAACTAATAGCAATTAGTTGCCCGGATGGGGAAGGACTAATAGAATATTTACAGAGTCTGTATAAAATTATCTCTCCTCTTACCTGTGCCCTAATTTGGCAAACTGATGGTAGGCCAATGAGTGGAGATATTGGGGAAGGTACTACCGCAGCTACAATTAAATTGAGTCAAAAGGTGCTAGATGCAGGATTACCAGGGTATGTACAACTAGCAGGTGGTACAAACAATTCTACCATAGCCAAGCTGATGGCTGCGGGTTTGCTGGCAAATAAGAGCCAGGAAGAAGACAAAGAACCCATCAATAATTTAACTACTCCCATTTCAGAAAATAAATTTGTTGCTGGTGTAGCTTATGGTAGCTACGCCCGTGTTCTGTTGTCACCAATTTTGGAAAAGTTAGAAACAATGCACAAATCACAACTACAGGCAATTGAATTTGCCTGCAATCAAACTGGCGTCAATACAAAAGACGTTAATCAACACCAGAGTAACAACTCTCAACTAACAAAGCTAGAAACTGTACCGGAAATTCTTTCGGAAGCTGTCAGTTTAGCTAGTTCTCTAGTTTCCCAAATTAAAAGATTGGAGATAGGCAAGAGCATGAATTAACTAGCTATCAGCTTTTAGCATTTCTGTACCGGAATGCTCCGCAAACAGCGATCGGCTTTTTGAACTTGGGTTGAAATACCCTTCAAAATCTAAAAAAAATGATTCTAATAGGATATCTAGCTTTAAAATGTGGGTAAATTTCAGTATCTCCGAAGACCTCTCCCCCAGCCCCTCTCCTGCAAGGAGAGGGGGGCATTTCTCCCCTTCCCTTGCAGGGAAGGGGGTTGGGGGGTTAGGTTTTCAAGCTAGACGCGCTACTGCTGATTGCTAATTGCTGAGTGCTGACCGCTTCCTTTAAGGTTTCAGTTTTTGCCTCTCATTCATCTCTTTTATCACCCAGTAGATAAAGTAACTTTAAACAAAGAATGCACATTACAGACGACCTTTATAGATTATTAGAAATTGTGCCGGATCAAATTAGACGGCCCCTACAGCAGCATCAAGAGCGAAATCATCTGATTGAAATTGTGATGGATCTGGGTCGTCTCCCAGAAGCTCGTTTTCCATCCCACGCAGAATATTTGGGTGAAATTCCTATTTCCAGAAAAGACCTCAGTTATTCTATAGAACGAATTGGTAGTTTTAGTAGTGATAATCGAGCAGGTATTGAGCAGACGCTACACCGAATTAGTGCGATGCGCAACCGCACTGGAGAAGTTATTGGTTTGACTTGTCGGGTGGGGCGGGCAGTATTTGGCACAATTGCTATGATTCGTGAATTGGTGGAAACGGGAAGGTCAATTTTGATGCTTGGTCGCCCCGGTGTGGGAAAAACAACGGCACTACGAGAAATTGCACGGGTGCTTGCTGATGATTTAGGAAAACGGGTCGTAATTATCGATACTTCTAATGAAATTGCTGGAGATGGAGATATTCCTCACCCTGCTATTGGTCGTGCCCGTCGGATGCAGGTTGCTACTCCTGAAGAACAGCATCGTGTAATGATTGAGGCGGTGGAAAATCATACGCCGGAGGTGATTGTGATTGATGAGATTGGCACGGAACTGGAAGCTTTGGCAGCGAGAACGATTGCAGAACGTGGGGTGCAGTTGGTGGGTACTGCTCATGGAAATGAGATTGAAAATTTGGTAAAAAATCCAACTTTATCTGATTTGATCGGGGGTATTCAGGCTGTAACTTTGGGTGATGATGAAGCTCGACGGCGGGGTTCTCAAAAGACTGTTTTGGAACGTAAGGCTCCCCCAACTTTTGAAATTGCTGTGGAGATGTTGGAAAGGCATCGTTGGGTGGTTCACGAGCAGGTGGCTAATACTGTTGATGCTTTGCTGCGGGGGCAAAAACCTAATCCACAGGTGAGGACGATGGATGATACTGGTGAGGTGCAGATTAAACGAGAGTTTAATACTCCCACTGGATTGGGTGCGGGTGTTAATCATAATGCAGGGGGATTAGTCCGACAGTCGGGGGAGATGTTGAAATCGGGTGGTAGTTTTCGTGATTCTGGTTATATGATGCCGTTGTCGAATACAGGTAAAATTAGTCAACCAACTGAGTTTTCTGAAGCAAAGTCTTTTGAACAGTTGTTGGATGAGTCTTTATCTGGGCAAGAAATGTTTTCTCATGGTATGGGAGGACGTTGGGAGGCTAAAAATACAGGTCCGAATGGTGAGGATTTGCCTTTGCATATTTATCCTTATGCTATTCCACGCCATCAAATGGAACAGGTGATTACTACTTTGGGTTTGCCTGTAGTTTTGACGAAGGATATTGATAGTGCAGATGTAGTTTTGGCTTTGCGATCGCACACGCGGAAACAGTCTAAGTTACGTCATGCAGCTAAGACTCGTCATGTACCTATTCATGTGATTAAGAATAGTGGTTTGCCTCAAATTGCTAAGGCGTTGCGACGGTTATTGGATATGGATGATCCTGCTACTCCTGAGTTTGCTGATTTGAATTTGTTTGCTGCTTCAGTTTCTGAGGATGAGATGGAGGCGTTGGAGGAAACACGGTTGGCGGTGGAGCAAATTGTGATTCCGAAGGGGCAACCTGTTGAACTTTTGCCACGATCTCCGAAGGTGCGTAAGATGCAGCATGAGTTGGTTGAGCATTATCGTTTGAAGTCTGCTAGTTTTGGGGATGAGCCGAATCGACGTTTGCGGATTTATCCAGCGTAGTTAGAGAGTGTGGCTCACACGGATTATGGCACGGATATACGGATTAAGTTCTGGTAGGGTGCGTTAATGAAATGTAACGCACCGCTTATCTTAAATGTTACGGAAAGAATAGTCTCTGATAAATTTGTAGGTAAAATGAAGAAAAATCAAACTCCTAAACTTCTGAAAAACCCGAAACAGATGAAATTCCTAGTTCGCATCCTTGCTCTAACCTTCCTAGCGTTAACTCTGACAAATTGTTCCGAGCAAATATCAGGATCAGAACAACAAAAGCAACTTGAGGAAGCTGAACTGCAACAGCAACTGGAGGAGGAACGTGAAGAGGCTGAACGGCGTGAACAAGAGCTAAAGGCTGAAGAACAAAAGCAAGCAGAAAATAATATACCTCTAGTTTCGGCTAAGGATGTTGACTATACAAAGTTGCGTGACTTATTGGCAGCAGGAAACTGGAGAGAAGCAGACCGAGAAACAGATAAAGTAATGTATAAAGTGGCGGATAGGCGGTCGGAAGGATGGTTAAGAACTGAGGATGTAGAAAATTTTCCCTGCCAGGATTTAGCAACGATTGACAAGCTTTGGGTAAAATATAGTGATGGTAAATTTGGCTTTTCTGTTCAGAAGCAAATTTATCAGAGTTTCGGTGGTACAAAAGAGTACGATCAAGAGATTTGGGAAAAGTTTGGAGACAAAGTAGGATGGCGCAAAGAAGGAGAATGGTTACTAATTTATAATGAGCTAACGTTTGACATCAATAACCCTTATCAGGGGCATCTCCCACGTACACGCATGTGCGGAACTACATGGGGGCCTTGGGGTGCGTGTGGAAATATATTCTCTCGTGCAGAGACTTGTAAGCTTTAAAATATAGTTGTTTCAGATGTCAATATCAAAAAGTTAGCAAAAGCAAATTTTAGGATTTTACTGGGTTTGAGAATTTAGATACCTGACACCTAGCTCAGTTATTAGTTATTAATTTTCCTCTCAAAATAGATGAATTTGAGGCAGAAAATACCACTAATTAAATACTCTAAACTCATAAATAAATCTCTCTCCCTAGTCACTTATTCCGTAATGTGTCAAAAGTATTATTGTTATTTTATTTCTTCTCCCCAAGGTGAAATAATGTGTGATTCATATTTGCAGTTTTCAATGACTTCATTAATATCTTCCTCTGATATTTCTTCTTTATGCTCTAAGTTTACGAATTTTATTTCAGAACTTTCTTCTAATTCCTTTAACTTTTCTTTTATATAGCTTTTTAACATTTCTTTAGCACAATTGACTAAAGTAGTATTAGGTATTACGGATGTTAGCGTTATAAAAGTTTTGTCACTTGAAATAATATCAATCCAAGGCTTCCAATTTTCCCAACTCTCTTTATCACCATTTTTTGGTGTCGCCATTACACGGATACCCCTATTAATTAAGATTCTAAATAGGTAAATTGGTTCTTTTTTATTAGTGTCTTTAGCTTTGTCAATGTTTCTGTAGTTTTGTCTTATGTATTTTAATGTCTCAATTAAAGTATCAGACGTAATTCTGTTTAAAATATGAAAAAAGTCATAATTAGAAAATATTCTACCATCTGAAAACACCACCGATAGAGCGTTGTATGTAGATTTAGCACTTTCTAAGAAATTTTCTCTATCTTTGGTGAGGTTTTGTAGTAAATAGTTCAAAGATAACTGATAGATACACAAATATCCTAAAGTTATTGTAATAGGTACAAAT
>NZ_LGSU01001402.1 GCF_002260545.1 Hydrocoleum sp. CS-953
TCCTGCGGAGAAGCAAGCTACGTTCCATGCTTTGCTTCGCAATGCTAACGCAAACGCAATGCTAACGCAAACAACCCAACCTACTGCCATGTCAAGCCTTAGATGTTACTTTAGAAAAATGGTAGGATGCTGATTTTTCAAAGCTTTTACTTAAAAATCTAATACACCATTTAAAGCTTGACACGACACTACATCTATTGCACCATTTAAGGTGTGTCGGTCCACTACAATTTTGTTAATAATTCTCAATTCTAATAATTCTAAATTCTAATAATTCTAAATTCTAAATTCTAAATTCTAAATTCTATTCATCACACAGACTTCTGTCGCTCTCCTCGACTTCCCCATTAGTCTCCAGATAATCCCTTACCCACTCACAACCATAAGCGAGTACATCCTCAAAGGCGATCGTATTATCCAAATCCCACAAAATTACCATTTTATCTTCCCCTGCCGAAGCTAGAGTTTTGCCATCTGGACTAAAAGCAAGTCCTCTAATGGCTGAACGATGGCCTAACAGAGTCGCCAATAACTTACCATCCGACTGCCATAGCTTCACAATTCCTCTATCATTTCCGGTGGCTATAATTTTACCATTAGGACTAACCACGATCGCCCAAATTTCTTCACCATTTGTGTCAATATGAGAGAGTAACTCGTCTTCCTGACTCCAGGTTTTCTGATTTTTACCAGAATTTCCGGTTCCGATCCAAAAACCATCAAGACCAGCAGCAATACTATAGATAATACCCTCACCCACTAAAAATGTTTTGAACAACTGACCATCTTGCTGCCACAACCGAACAGTACCATCACCACTACTAGAACCGAGCAACGAACCATCATCATTAAAAGCTACTCCCCAAACTCCCGCTTGATGGCCTTTCAAAGTTATGACTTCTCCACCATCTAAAGACCAGAGTTTTATGGTTTTATCGCCACTGGTAGAAGCAAGAGTATTGCCGTCGGGACTAAATGCTAATTTGCGAGTCTGGGAAATATGCCCTCTGAAAGTATTGAGCAACTCACCATAAGTATCCCACACTTGCACTACCAGTCCAGCACTCACAGCAAAGATATTTCCTTGGGGACTAAAAACAACGTCACTGAACGTAGAGTTTTTTCCTTCGATTTTCCTTTCTATTGTACCATCAGACTGCCACACAATAGTTTCCTGATGACTAATGCTGGCAATTAAGTTACCATCAGGACTAAAAGCCACCCCTTGCACCCCAGCGGTATGTCCAGACAAGCGAGTTAAGAAGGGATTTTGTAACCTCCACATTTTCACCATGGAATCAGATCCGGCTGAGGCTAAGATTTTGCCGTCGGGACTAAAGGTAACTGCTCTGACCGAACCATTATGGCCTTTAATGCTCCTGATGAATATGCCTTCCTTACTCCAGAAGCTAATAGTTTTATCCTCAGAAGCTGAAGCTAGGATTTTACCGTCAGGACTAAATTCTAGATCCCAAATACCTGCTGTGTGTCCTGTGAGAGTTTTCAGTAGTTTACCCTCTGGAAGTTGCCACAGGTGAATTTTGCCATCGCTGCAACCTACTGCCAAGATTTGACCATCAGGACTAAATTCTAAGTCCCAAAACTGTTCTTTTTGTTTGATGAGAGTTGTGTGAAGCCAGGCTATTCCTTCCTTGTACCACAATTTAACTGTGCCGTCTTCGCTAACGGAAGCAAGTATTTTTCCATCAGGACTAAAAGCAATTTGTCGGACAACTCCTTCATGTCCTGTGAGAGTATTTAAAAGAGTTCCATCTTTGCGCCAAAGTTTAATTGTACGATCCAAACTTGATGAGGCGATGATTTCTCCATCTGGGCTAAACTCTACATCATGAACTGGTGCTTGATGACCTCTTAAGGTATACAGTAGAGTTCCGTCACTTTGCCAAAGTTTAACGGTGGTGTCTCCACTAGCAGAGGCTAGGATTTTATTGTCAGGACTAATTGCCACCGCTAAGATTGGGCCTTGATGACCAAACCATTTTTTGGGGGAGGAGATACCAATGGTATGCAGCACAATTTCTGTCTCACTTCCTATCAGGAGTTGCCGACTATCCTGACTAAACTCAAGTGCCCTAATTCCAGAATTGCTAGCGACAAAATGATTAAACTCCATCGCCCCATAAATTGAGCGCCGTAGAGCTAACTCTATCATTTTTTCTATTTGAGGTTCACTGACTTTTAGTTTTTGTAGTTCTCGCTTTGCTTTGAGTCCTTGAATTAGAGCATCTAACTGTTGGTCTAGGGCAAAAAGCGCTTCTGAATAGCGAACCATACTTTTAATTTTGGCTAGACTTTCTTGGCGTTGACTGGCTAAAGCATTGCGGTAATGCCAAAAAGTTGTGATTCCCAAACCAGAAACGGTAAAGATTCACTGACTTTTAGTTTTTGTAGTTCTCGCTTTGCTTTGAGTCCTTGAATTAGAGCATCTAACTGTTGGTCTAGGGCAAAAAGCGCTTCTGAATAGCGAACCATACTTTTAATTTTGGCTAGACTTTCTTGGCGTTGACTGGCTAAAGCATTGCGGTAATGCCAAAAAGTTGTGATTCCCAAACCAGAAACGGTAAAGAATGCTATGCTAACTGCAACTAAAAACAACCTTTGAAATCTAGCAGTTTTTTCTTCTTCTTTGAGTCGTGCTTCTACTTGTTTTGTGCGTTCTGCTTCTATTAGAGTTCGCTTTTCTTGTCTCTCTGTTTCTACAGAAGCATCTAAATATTGATAATCTAAATCACTTAAAATTTTTCCTCTTGCCCAAGCTTCAGCATCTTTTAGTGCTAGACCGCGCAATAGTCGAGATTTGTCTGTTTTTTGGGAAGCTATCCAAGCATCAAAATTCTGAGCATAAGGTCGCAATAATCTTAATTTTTTCCCGATCCATTCTAAATTAAATACTTGTTCATATATCCGATTTTTTACTTTGAGGAATCCTGATTCTTTAACTATTAATCCTGATAGAATTAGTTCTGTTGATTCAGGAGTTTTATCAATTTCTATCTGTTGTTTTTGCAGGATTTTTTGATATATTCCCAACATTTTTCCGACTTTTTTTGGATTGTATAATAACCGATTTTGAATTGTTCTTAAATGCTCTGGCTCGTCTTGATGTTGCCAATCATCTAATATTTGGTATCTGACTATCTTTTCTATTAATAATTCTGCATAACCAAATGGAAATTTATAAATTATAGTCTGCCAATTATATAAGTTATTATTTTTGAGGAGATCGCCTGTATAAATTAATTTAAAATGGGTAAGTTGCTCTGATTGGTTAATGGCATCCATGACTAATTGACAGAGCTTATTTGTTAAAAATGGTTGCCCTCCAGTCCAGGATAATATTTCTTTTAATAATCCTCTCGCCTGTTTTTCTTCTAGTGGTAAACTTGCTGCTAATGGCTCTATTTCTTCTATTGTAAAATTATTTAATTCTATGGCTTTTCCTATATTAAATGGTGTTATTTTCCGGTCCTGGATTAAATCGGCAGGTGTAGCTACTCCAAAAATGGCAAAATTGAGTCGATTATATTCTGGATTAATTGCTCGTTGATTGTAGCAATAACGAATCAGAGCAAATAAATCATCTACGGTAAAGTTTAAACTCAAAATACTGTCTATTTCATCAATGAATATACAAATATTTTCTGTAGGGAATTGTACTAATATTAATTCCTCAATAAATAGACTTAATTTTTGAACATCAGACATTTCTGAGAGTGATGACCACCAGTCTTTTAAAGACAATTTATGACTCAATTTGAAACTCAGCCAGAGGTCGGCAATGATGCCTTGATACCATTGTTGACAAGTGGTATTTTGACTACCAATGTTAGTCATGTCAATAGTGGCACATTGAAATCCTTGTTGTTTTAGTTGATGGTAAGTTCTAACTAATAGGGATGATTTTCCCATTTGTCGGCAATTGAGAATGTAACAAAATTCGCCTCTTTTTAAAGCTTGATAAAGTTGAGTATCAGCTTGTCGGGTGACATAGGTAGGAGCATTTTTGCTAAGACTACCTCCGACTTGGTATGTACGTCTCATTTCAGTTATCAGTTATCAGTTATCAGTTATCAGTAACTCTTGCTGTTTGCGCAGCATGACCTAGGAAACTAGGAGGCTTGAAATACGGAATATTCTTTTTTATACCCTATAAAAGAGGAAGCTTAAGACCTAAATTTTTCAGTCAAGATTGATTTGATGGGTAAGTTAAGTTGGTACACAAAATTAATTGCAATTTTGGCAAGACTAACAAGTTTATCATATTAGTATGACAGGGAATAAAACTTTGCAATTAATTATGTAATAATACTTATTAAATTTTCTCCCTTATCTAAGTAGCTAGGTGAAAAAATTTACCGAAAAATTAAGGTATAAAGCCTCTCCATTCATGGAGAAAAGAGAAAAAAATTTCCTTTGAGTCAATCCTGTTCTTTATAAGAAGAGGTCATTTCAGTTATCAGTTATCAGTTATCAGTGAACCTCAGACCTTAGTCGGAGGCTTGAAATAGTGAGTTAAATATTTCTCTTGGTCGATTGGATATGGCGAGGAAACCTCGCCATCCCATCCTACGGACTGCTTCGCAAACGACCGCTTTTTCATCCCCTTAAAAGGGGAGGCTTTTGACCTGATTTTTTGGTAATTATTAATTATTAATTATTAATTGTTGAAAAGTACGTCATTGCGACTGGAACAGAGTGGAAGGTTTGCGGAGCATTCCGGAACGGATAGCAATCTCAACGGTTTTAACTGCTTTAACATTATATAGCAATCCGCGCATTAGTCGTAACAAGTTTTATAATAGTTAATTTAAGCTGAAAACCTCGAAAATTCTGACTCCTGACTCCTGACTCCTAAGTGCCATAAAAATATTACAACCTAAATAGAATTGCTATATTAACTTTCATAGATTTCTAAAGGTAATTGATCTGGGTCTGGAAAGAAAGTAAAACGCTTGCCAGTTATTTCATCAATCCTAATATCTTCTACTTCTATACCTTGGGATTTCAAATAATTAACAGACTCATCAATATTATCTACTTCTAATGCTAAATGTCTTAGACCACAAGCTTCTGGACGAGTTAATCTTTTTGGAGAGTCAGGAAATGAAAATAATTCTATCTGATTACCATTACCTACACGCAAATCTAACTTATAAGAATTGCGTGCTTTTCTCCAAGTTTCTTGAATAATTTCACAGCCTAAAATATTCACATAAAAATGCTTTGATTTTTCATAATTAGAGCAAATAATTGCAACGTGATTAAATTTTTTAATTTTCATATACAGCATCTGATCGGACTAATGACGTACAAGTTTAAATGGTAAAATTATTGTAACACAGGCATCTTGCCTGTTAGCTGTGTACCTCACAGGCAATAGGAAGTGCTGTAGTTAGTAAGTTGATTTTCTGGAGATGTCTATTATAGATAATACCAGATGATAGACAACAGTTAAAAAAACCTATGTTTTAGGTGTAATATAGAATCCGCTTGAACAGTCGTCCGCTTCGTCGCTGCGGAAGCAATCTCCTACACTCCTGAGATTGCTATCCGTTCCGGAATGCTCCGCAAACCTTCCACTCCGTTCCAGTCGCTGCGGACTTGAGTATAGTAATTATCTGGATTTGATATAATACTTTTAACTTCTGACTTTTGACTTTTGATTTCCAAGCAGCGGTTGACAACCTGGGCGATCGCATTTACCCTTCACAATAACCTCATAACTTTCAGCATGAAGTCCTGGAGGTAACCGATCTAATCGTACATTACTAAAAGTTTCCCAACTTACATCAACGATAGCACCACAGTTTTGACAGCAAAAATGGTGATGAGGTTTAACATTAGCAT
Organism: Hydrocoleum sp. CS-953; assembly: GCF_002260545.1. Classification (GTDB taxonomy): domain Bacteria; phylum Cyanobacteriota; class Cyanobacteriia; order Cyanobacteriales; family Microcoleaceae; genus Trichodesmium. Next base: position 5,869 of record NZ_LGSU01001402.1, read on the forward strand.
CATAACGAGTCAGTCCCTCCTCCAGTAATACTTCCTTAACTAAGCCTACCTCCCGTAATACGTTTAAAGCACTATAAATAGTTGCCTTAGAAGAAATTGGTAACTCACGGTTTACCTCACTCAAAATGTCCTCAACAGTGGGATGATCTGAACGAGATAGAAGATTAGCATAAACTGCAAATCGCTGAGGCGTAATTCTTAACCCTTTAGATTGCATTTTTCTCTGAATCTCTGTTGTCGTGTAGTTTTTTTTCATTATTTAAAGTTATTATATGTATTTTTAACCAATTAGTAATTGTAACACATATAATTGAGTCTAGTATAAGACTTAATATTTTACTTGACATTTTATGAAATCAGAATTATTATTAGAAATAATAGAGTCAACTAACTTGCTGATAAAATAAAATAGAGGAAAAGATTATGGACTTATCTAACTCTAACACCAGCCAAAATTTGTCCGATGCGTTTGCAGGAGAGTCAATGGCTAACCGTAAATATCTCTTCTTTGCCGAAGTTGCTAAAAAATTAGGTATGGAAGATTTAGCCAAACTATTCCGGGAAACAGCTAATCAAGAAACGCAACACGCCTTTTCTCACTTTCGTCTGCTTCATCCTGAATTAGTAGTAGATGATCCATCTACCTTAACTGAAGAACAAAAAAAAGCGATCGCCTCTCGTTGTCTAGAATTAGCAATTGAAGGTGAGACCTACGAATATACAACCATGTACCCAGAATTTGCCGAACAAGCGCGAGTAGATCGTGATAGTGGAGCTGTTGCAGAATTCAAAGAGCAAGAAGAAGAGTCCCGCGAACACGCCACTATGTTCCGTCAAGCAGCTCATAAATTTGGTTTACTTACCCACATTGAAAACCACCATGCTAATCAATATACAGAAGCTCTCGAAGGTCTCAATGGTGTTGCACCCAAACAAAAAGTTGTTGGTAGTAAATGGATCTGTCGTGTATGTTCAATGATTTACGATCCAGTTGTCGGCGATCCCGACTCTGGTATTGCTCCTGGCACTCCATTTGAAGAGATTCCTGAAGATTGGTCTTGCCCTATTTGTGGAGCGCAAAAGAAATCTTTTGTTCCTTATGAAGAGGCAGTTGCAGCTTAAGTATTTATCATGAATTAGGGAGTATCGTTATATTTGGCGATTATTTCAGATATTCCCAGTACAATTTGTGCCTTTGTGTAAGTCCTGTTTATACCAAAGCTGATTTATAAATAAATTATAAAGAAAGTTTCTCTAAGTCAAAATAGAGATTAAGATACTACATACTTTCACTTTTACCGAATAATTAAGGTTTAAAGCCTTCTATTTCAAGAGAAACAAGCGGTCGTTAGCGGAGCTTCCCGAAGGGTGGGATGGCGTTTGCTAACGCAAAGCTCCGAAGTGCGCGTTTGCGGAGCATGACCTAGGAAAGCGTCCCGGTGGGAACGGTCTCCCGCTCTTTCAGAGCCACTCCGTTTTTCATGTCGGCGACAGCCGTTAACGTTTGCGAAGCATTCCGGAACGGAAAGTTGTGCGCCAGCTAAACGCCATATCCAATCGACCAAGAGAGAATTACCTCTTCCTTTTATTCAATCCTTTCCCTAAAAGGAAGAGGTAATTCTCAATTATCAATTATCAATTATCAATTATTGAAGCACAACCGTTAAATTTATTTAGTTTAGTATATATTTTTACAAATGAGTCGTATCCCTACAATTGCAAATCCTCAAAGAAAAACATATCCAAGCGACCTGAGTGATTTAGAGTGGAACCTGATCAAACCCCTACTACCTGAACCCAAACGGTTAGGTCATCCCATTGAAGTTGATTTTCGGGAAATTCTCAATGGTGTTTTCTATGTACAGAGAAGTGGATGTCAATGGGAAATGATGCCTCATGACTTGCCACCCTATACTACTGTGTATAAATATTTTCAGAAATGGCAACGTCGTGGTTTATGGGAGCAAATGCACGACAAAATTCGTCAACAACTACAAAGTGAATTAGGAACAGATGAAAANTGGATGTCAATGGGAAATGATGCCTCATGACTTGCCACCCTATACTACTGTGTATAAATATTTTCAGAAATGGCAACGTCGTGGTTTATGGGAGCAAATGCACGACAAAATTCGTCAACAACTACAAAGTGAATTAGGAACAGATGAAAACTCTAGCGTTGCGATCGCAGATTCTAGAGCAGTCAGAGCAAGGGGAAAAACTGCTCGGTCTACGGTTTCAAAGATAGCAAGAAAGTTAAAGCGGATAAACGCCATGTCGTAGAGTTATTTTAACTAGCTATCAGCTATCAGCTATCAGCTAGTACCAGATTTGATATCATCTATATTCCTATTGCCTGACCCTGTAGGGACTTTCCATGGAAAGTTCCTACATTATTTTTTGCAGGTATCTATTTTTATTACATTTTATAGCGCTACGTGCTAGGGAATAGGGAATAGGGAATAGTAGACTAATAAAGGGTTTTTCCTCCGGAAAAGCTGCGCTAACAGGATTTAGAAATGTACTAACCTTAATGCGTAGCGCTATATTATATCAAATCCGTTGGCTTCGGAGTATTATAAGAAACCGGGTTTATGGGAGATAGATGTCAGTTATAGTCGGCATTTCATATAAACCCGGTTTCTACGTTTTTTTACACCAATGCTACCAGATTTGATATTACAAGTAATTAAGGAAAAATCATATAATTATGAAATCGCTTAGTTGTTCCGACCGCTCCTTTTATTTGTTGACATTATGTACCAACCAAGATATAAATATTTTAATTCAATTCATATAATTTAGGAGTAATTAATGGTAATTCACCGATTGCTAACAAAATCTATTTCACGATTTATATTTTCCCTAGGATTAGGCATATTATCACCTATTTTTACTCCTATTCCTGCTATTCCTGCTGAAAAAATTATAATTGCTATTCCTGATATTAATATCGAAGATCCAATCGAAATTTATCTGCCAGCTTTTCAAATTAAAATAACAGTCAAATCTCTCGAAAACTTTGCCAAAGAAGGTCAATACACGGATGAGTTTATTCTTTATTCGGAACTATTAAAAGATGAAATAAAGGAGCTACAGCAACTTTTAAGACAGCAGAAAAAAGAGGTACAGGAACTTTTGGAAACGCCTTTTGATTTAGATCCTAGTATTGTAGAAGCATTTATGGAAGAACCAGCAGGAAAAGAAGCACTAAAACGTCTAGGTGAAATTATCCAAACAGGAGAAAACCAAAATGGTAGTGAAGCTCTCCAAAGAGCTTTTGAGTTAGCTGTTGCTGACCCAGATGGTTTAACGATTATTAATTTGCTGAAAAAGTTTCCCGGAGATATTTTTATAGAACTTCAAGAAGGTATCAATTTAGTTGATGAATTAACAGAAAGATTTGTTGAAGAAAATAGGATTTTAACAGAACTACAAACACAAGCAGAAAATGTAGCAGTTTCTCAGGATAAACGGAATTTTAATAATTTACCAGATTTAAGAAAACCAGGGAATACGAGATGGGAAAAACAATCTTTTACCTTTAGAAATCCTAATCGCGATCGCTCTTCTCCAGCAGATATTTATCTGCCTAATATTTCGAGAAATCAATTAATTCCTGTGGTAGTTATCTCTCATGGTTTAGGTTCAGATTTGAATAGTTTTGTCTATCTTGCTGAACATTTAGCATCTCATGGTTTTGCTGTAATAGTACCGGAACATATTGGTTCAAATGCAGAAAAAATTGAAAGAATATTTGCAGGTTTTAGTAGACCTGTAGATGGAATGACATTTATTAATCGCCCATTAGATATTAAGTATTTGCTAGATGAAATAGAGGAAAAAATAGGCTCCGATCCGAGATGGCAAGGTAGACTAAATTTGCAAGNGTTTTGTCTATCTTGCTGAACATTTAGCATCTCATGGTTTTGCTGTAATAGTACCGGAACATATTGGTTCAAATGCAGAAAAAATTGAAAGAATATTTGCAGGTTTTAGTAGACCTGTAGATGGAATGACATTTATTAATCGCCCATTAGATATTAAGTATTTGCTAGATGAAATAGAGGAAAAAATAGGCTCCGATCCGAGATGGCAAGGTAGACTAAATTTGCAAGAAGTTGGAATATTAGGTCAATCTTTTGGTGGTTATACTGCTTTAAGTGTTGCAGGCGCTCCCCTTAACCTAGAACAACTCCGAAAAGATTGTCAATCTGAAGACACTAGGTTTATCTTCAATTTATCTCTATTATTACAGTGTCAAACTATTAATTTACCACTAGAAATAAGCACAAATTTAGGAGATGAACGTATCACAGCAGCTATTGCAATTAATCCTGTTAGTAGTGGTGTATTTGGAGCTGAAAATAAAGGTCTTAGTCAAATTAAAATTCCTACAATGATTGTTTCTAGCACTGAAGATATTTTTGCTCCACCAATTCCAGAACAAATTTATCCATTTATTAGTTTAACTACTCCAGAAAGATATTTAGTTATCAGTAAACCAGCAACTCATTTTTCATTTATTGCTGAAGAAGAAGAAACTTCTGCTTCTATAGAACTACCAAAACAATTAATTGGTCCTGACCCGAATTTGGCTTATCCCTATCTTCAGGGATTAAGTTTAGCATTTTTTCAAGCTTATCTTCAAAATCAATCCCAATCATTACTATATTTAAGTGAGCCTTATCTCCAATATCTCAATCAAGAACCATTTACTTTTAGTTTACTGAAGTCTCTCACAAAAGCCGATATACAAAGAATAATTAATAACTTTTCTGAACAAGTTACAGAAAAATAATTCTTTTTGTTGAGATTTTTTGAGAGTAGTTCAACAATTAATAATTAATCATTAATAATTATTAATTAGTAATGACATCTTCTGTAATAGAAGGATTGACTAAAAGGATTTTTTTTCTCTTTTCTCCGTGAATGGAGAGGCTTTATACCTTGATTTTTCGGTAATAGGGAGTAGGGAATAGGATTTTTAAGCATAAGATATATTCGCGTTTTGGCAACGAATTGTTANCTTCTGTAATAGAAGGATTGACTAAAAGGATTTTTTTTCTCTTTTCTCCGTGAATGGAGAGGCTTTATACCTTGATTTTTCGGTAATAGGGAGTAGGGAATAGGATTTTTAAGCATAAGATATATTCGCGTTTTGGCAACGAATTGTTAAAAACATTGCTCTTACTTATTTATTACTTAATAACTAAAGTGTTAAGTAAACATAGCATTATTTTTTCATGCCTGGTATAATACAAATCCGGTTTTTTAATAATAAAAATTATTATTTTTAGTTGTTTTGAACAGAAGTATTTTATCTACCCAATTAGAGAGCGCTGTATTTGCTTCTGGCTGACTGCTGATAGCTAACTGCTGACTGCTTATTAAGTAGTTTCTGGAATTGGAAAAGCTTCTCCCTTTAAATAAGCATCAAAATACTTCNGTTTTGAACAGAAGTATTTTATCTACCCAATTAGAGAGCGCTGTATTTGCTTCTGGCTGACTGCTGATAGCTAACTGCTGACTGCTTATTAAGTAGTTTCTGGAATTGGAAAAGCTTCTCCCTTTAAATAAGCATCAAAATACTTCTTAAAATACAAAATACTTGTTACATTTGGTTCATCACTTTCATCAGGAGAAAATTCATAAATTGGCAATTTTTCTCTCACCAACTTAACTAAATTAGGATGCAATTCTTCAAAAGATTCTACTCTAGAAATAGTAGTTTCAAACCTTAATCTAGCTGGATGACCATAACCTAACTTCATCCAAGGCATCCACGGACAATCTCTTGCCCATTCAGAAGGTGGTATTTCTGTTACTCCTGGTCGAGCTACACTAGAAGTAAAATACTCTACTCCCTTAAACTTTTCTCCAGGACAATAATCTTGATATTTACTTTCGTTTGCTAAAGGGTGAGGATATTCTAAAGGAATTTCTATAACTTTTTGCACATATCCAGAATTCTCAGAAATGACAATTTTTTTAGGTGAGACAAAACCCTGCACCATCCTATTAGCAATATGTACTACTGGAACTTCTTTTACCCCTTCTTTTGGTCGCCAATAGTGTAATATTTCTTGAGTAGAAGGATCGCAAAATAAACAAATTTCTCTATTAATTCTCTGTCCAGCTTCCCCATATTCTGGATGTGGTTTAATAAATACTTTCGTAGCATTCATACCAATAATAGAAAATAATTTTTCTTTGGGTTTTCCAGGTGATTCTATCCACCAAACTTCTCCACCCCAGTTATAGTAAAGTTGTTTACCATTATTCTCTCTATAAAAGTTTAAATTATCAAATTCATATTCAGTTGTATATTCACTCATTTTATGGAATCCTATTTATTTAAGAAGGAAGAAGGTAATAC
>NZ_LGSU01001403.1 GCF_002260545.1 Hydrocoleum sp. CS-953
AAATAATAAAATCACTAACTAAATATATCTGTTTTCATTTTATTTTTTTTGTAATCTAAGTTATTTCCCAACAACTCTATTAGAATGGCTAATTTCTTCATTCTTAGCAACGGCAAAGGATTCATCGTTCCAAGATTGGGCGACAGTACCATAACTCTTTTCGACCTTTAGGCGATTTGCCATCTCGGTAATGCGACGACTAACAGCAACAAACGCTGATTGTTTTGATTTTTCTAGACGACGCACAGATTCACGGATTAATTCTACATGGGCCTGCGCTGTAAGCTGATGAGAGAGACAAATGCCAATAAAAGGCACTTGTTTTAGAAGTAACTCAACAATCAGTTGTGTAGCATCTGAACGAGGAAATTCTTGCGAAAAAGTCTCTTTTACATGAACATCCGGTTCGCCTCCTTCCAATACTATAAGTTTGGCTACGCTTGCCAGGGCAGCAAAGCGCTTTAGGTCAGAAATACCATGCTTCCAAGCGGGCACAATAAGGGTAGGTAAACCCAGAATCTGATCGACAATATAGGCCACGTTCTCTGATGCCATGACGCCAACTTTATCGCTTGGTCGTTCGCCAACATGCTCCCAAGGTTCAATAACTATAACACTCTCTGCAATTTCTCCAGGATCGACCATAGAAAGATCGTCTACATGACGACCCCAGGTAGGACTACGGTCACCGAGAGGATTTGGTGCATTACGCTCAGTGAGAAAAGCATCAATTAAAACTTGACTAGATTTAGACATTTTTAGCGCCTTTGATTTGATTAAGACTTATATTTTACCATTTAAGTTTTGTCTAATACCAATTCCCTGGTATTATTGCTATACTTGGACAGTAGTTCAGTTGTCAACTAATCATATCATGTCCGTTGGTATCGTTTGTGTAAAAGCTGGGGAAATATCTAGCATATTTAATTTTACCGATACTATTTTGCTAACAATTGTTAACAATGCACAGTAAGATCAAGTTACTGATATAGAATCCGGTTATATAGTATATGTTTATAATTCTATAATTAACTTCAATCTCCCTTACTCCCCTAGTCCCCTACTCCCCTACTCCTCACCCCCAACTATACAATAACTATTCAACCGGATTTGATATGAGGGGGTATCTCCCAATGTGGTAGAAAAATTTTCTACCACGATGCATAATCAAAATTCCACGCGCTCCGTTTAAGTCCCGATAGAACATCCGTTCCGCTTCGCGATCAAGGCCAAAACCAACCGATACCAGTCACAACTTTTTTACCACCTAAATTGTTGAGGATTTCTCCAGTCCAGCTAACGGTTTTGCTAGTGTAGGCCATGAAAATTCATAAAAGTACATATAAAATATACAAAAATCGTGATACGTTTAGAAACTAGATAGGTTTCAGGTAAAATTTGTATCAAAAAATACAATTTTTAATGAATAAAAAAGGCTGAAACCCTTCATTTATTGTGAATATAAGTTTTACTTATGACTGTCACTAATGTGGCTTGTCAATAGACCGCGATTTAAACGCAAGTATAAATTTATTTAAGAAATGCGGTCGGCTCGGTCGTGAATGCCTGTGGATGAGTAACCGCCGACGGTCTCAGTAGAAGCAGGAAGTAAACGTTAATTTGTCACTTTATGTGACGCTTTGTATCAGTTTTATAGAGCAGCTACCCTATCAATTAGTCACGTTATGTGACGCTTTGTATCAGTTTTATAGAGCAGAAGAATGACTGTTGTCACCCTACCAGAAATTATGAACCCGGCCTTTGAAAATAGGTACGGAGTTCCGGCATTTAATGCTTTCGATGATATTACCATGGATGGCTTGATTAAGGGGGCAGAGGAGTCTCGTTCCCCCTTAATTATTCAAATCTCAGTTAAAACGATTAAATTCTGGGGAGCCAAAGTCATCCAGGATATGTTTAGTAACATGGCCGAACGAGCCTCAGTCCCCGTAACCCTCCACTTGGATCATTGCCCCGACCCCGAAATCGTGAAAGAATGTCTCCGGTTGGGCTGGAACGCGGTACTATTTGATGGATCGAGTTTCTCTTTTGAGGAAAACTTTCGGACGACTCAAGAGATCGCCAAATATGCGGCTCAGTACGGAGCTCATGTAGAAGGGGAAGTGGTGCCGGTGGCTGGTGTTGAAGACGACATCGGTAGCGAGACAGAAGGACAACTGATATCAATTGAAGAGGCAATCGCCTTTGTCAAGGAAAGTGGGATTTACTGTTATGCACCCGCTATTGGCACCGCACACGGTTTTTACAAGGCAACCCCACAAATTCGCTACGGTAGAATGGAGCAGATAGTGGCAGCGACCAATACTCCAATGGTCTTGCACGGGGGAAGCGGTCTGAGTGATGATGTCTTTTTACGGCTGATTAGTCTTGGCACGGCTAAGGTGAATATCTCCACTGCACTCAAGCAAACTTACGCTGATAGCTTCCGCACATACCTCGAAGAGCGACCAACCGAATACAACCCCTTGAAACTGGTTGGGGCGGTACATAGTGAGGTAATCAAATTGACGCAGCACTATTGTAAGTTGTTTGGCAGTGAAGGAAAAGNAATGGTCTTGCACGGGGGAAGCGGTCTGAGTGATGATGTCTTTTTACGGCTGATTAGTCTTGGCACGGCTAAGGTGAATATCTCCACTGCACTCAAGCAAACTTACGCTGATAGCTTCCGCACATACCTCGAAGAGCGACCAACCGAATACAACCCCTTGAAACTGGTTGGGGCGGTACATAGTGAGGTAATCAAATTGACGCAGCACTATTGTAAGTTGTTTGGCAGTGAAGGAAAAGCATGAAAAAAGCACTAATCTTTGATTGCGATGGGGTATTGGCTGACACCGAGCGAGATGGGCATTTAGTGGCCTTCAACCAAATGTGGCGCGAACAGGGCATAAATTGGCAGTGGAGCCTGGAACAATATGCCCAGAAAGTTAAAATTGGTGGGGGCAAAGAGCGAATGTTCAGCTTGGGAAAAGATGAGGATTTTCGGGCGGTGTACCCGGTTCCAGAGTCTGAGTCAGCCTGGTGGAATATTGTCATGGGTTGGCATAAGCGCAAAACGGAAATTTATAAGCAGGCGATCGCTACTGGGGCAATTCCCGGTCGTCCCGGTGTTAAACGCCTAGCCCAGACAGCTTTGGCAAATGGTTGGCTCCTCGCAGTTTGTTCGACTTCTGCGATCGCTTCTGTAGAGGCAGTGCTGCGTCACGTCATGGGGGTCGAACTGGCCAGTCAATTCGCTGGAGTTTTTGCGGGCGATATGGTCAAAGCCAAAAAACCCGCCCCAGATGTGTATAATCTCGCTGTGGAAAAATTGAACTTAGACCCAGCTAACTGCATCGTTGTAGAAGATACGCGCAATGGTTTGCTCGCTGCTACTGCTGCGCGGATGACCTGTATTGTCACATACAATGAGTTGACCAAAAATGAGGATTTTAGTGAAGCGGCATTAGTGTTGTCGGATTTCGGAGAACCCGGTAACGAGTCGATAGCGATCGGGCAAAATAGAACTAATGTTAAACCACAAGGATATTGTACCGTAGATGACCTTGAGCAGGTTTTGACTGATTCCCAGGGATAAGAACATATTGTATCGAGGAGAGGAAATATGGCGCGAAGTAGTTTGGAGAATATAGAACTGGTGGTGCGCACGNAGATACGCGCAATGGTTTGCTCGCTGCTACTGCTGCGCGGATGACCTGTATTGTCACATACAATGAGTTGACCAAAAATGAGGATTTTAGTGAAGCGGCATTAGTGTTGTCGGATTTCGGAGAACCCGGTAACGAGTCGATAGCGATCGGGCAAAATAGAACTAATGTTAAACCACAAGGATATTTTACCGTAGATGACCTTGAGCAGGTTTTGACTGATTCCCAGGGATAAGAACATATTGTATCGAGGAGAGGAAATATGGCGCGAAGTAGTTTGGAGAATATAGAACTGGTGGTGCGCACGATTGCCCAAACATCCATTGATAATGAAAAATATTTTACCGAGTTGGATGGTGTGGTGGGTGATGGGGACTTCGGCACCTCCCTGGAAAGTGGCTTTGGTGCCATTTTGTCACAATGGGACCAAATAGATCGCAGTAGCGCTGAGAGTTTTTTGCTCGGATGTGCTAAAATTATCTCCAGAAATATTGGTGGTACTTCCGGTTCAATTTGGCGGGCTGCTTTTCGGAGTGCTGGCAAGAGCATTAGCGGTAAAGAAATGCTGAACGCCGAAGATGTGGTGACCATGTTTCGTGCTGCGACGGATGGAATTATGGATCGCGGGGGGGCGAACTTAGGTGACAAAACGTTGCTGGATGCCTTAGTCCCAGGGGCAGATGCTTTTGAGCAAACGATCGCCAAGGGNGGTAATACTCAAGCAGCGATCGATGCAGCGGCCAAAGCGGCGCGAGAGCAGGCAGAAATCACGAAAGCTTGGGTCGCCAAACGAGGTCGCGCATCTTACACAGGTGATCGGAGTAAAGATACTTATGATGCTGGGGCAGTAGCTGTGGCTGTGATGCTTGAGAATGTCGCCACTGCTTGGGCAAAATCTTGAAGTAGCAGTCAGCAGTCAGCAGTCAGCAATCAGCTTTTCACTGTGTATAATGGGGGACTAAGACCCCCATTAACACACACCACTAATTTTGCTAAATATAGTGGGGGACCTAAAGCCTCGGATTTTTAGCTGATAGCTAAATGCTGTTTGCGCAGCATTCCGTCAGGAAAAGCTAATAGCTAGTTAAAATCATTTTTGACTCAGAATTAGCAACTAATGATTTTGAGATATATCTGACTTACGCAGGCAGGGAAATTCAACTGACCTCAAAGGTGAGCTTGCCTAAAAGCCCACCCTCAATACTTCTCGGTTAACAACCTGTCATTGCGAGGGGGGCTGACAAAATAATATTGTTAAGACTCCTGAAGCAATCCCCCCGAAGCAATCTCACCTCGTTGTATCCTGGGTAATACGAGTAGGATGTCTTCACCGGTAGTGCAACTAGCGCTCCCAGAAGACATCGAGTGACCAAAGATACACCGAAAGACACCGAAGTGGTCTTCATCTTATACAGGGCGGGGGGATTGCTTCGGGGGGGGGTTAATTCAATTTCCCATAAGTTAATCGCGTCCTACCCCCCTCGCAATGACAACCTATATGCTTAACTCAGAAGTATTAAGCCTACCCTACTCGTGGGGTCGTAAGTACTAACTAATTAATCAGAGGAAAAAAACCAATGAAGAAATTTGTTAATAATCCCAAACAATTTGTTCCCGAAATGCTCAAGGGAATAGAGCTTGCTAATCCTGGTAAGGTCAAATACGTCCCCGACTACAACCTGATTATGCGAGCCGATGCTCCCAATGACAATAAAGTCTCGATCGTTCAGGGTTCTGGTTCCGGTCACGAACCAGCCCATGTCATGATTGTCGGCCAGGGGATGCTTGACGGTGCCTGTCCGGGGGATGTCTTTTCGGCTCCGCCAATTGATTATGTGGTCGAGTCCTCTAAACTCCTCAACTCAGCCAAAGGGGTGTTGCATATTGTCAACAACTATACGGGCGATCGAGCAGCTTTCCGCGATGCTGCCGAAGAGTTGGAAGATGAAGGAATTACGGTCAAAACTATTTTTGTCGATGATGATGTAGCGGTTAAAGACAGTCTCTACACTGTAGGTCGCCGTGGCGTGGCTGGCAACTTTTTTGTCATCAAAGCGGNTTTTGTCGATGATGATGTAGCGGTTAAAGACAGTCTCTACACTGTAGGTCGCCGTGGCGTGGCTGGCAACTTTTTTGTCATCAAAGCGGTTGGCGCAGCGGCAGAAAAAGGCGCTTCCTTAGATGAATTGGTCGCTCTCGGTAATCGCGTAAATGATGTTATCCGTTCTATGGGAATGGCTTTGACTGGCTGCACTCCCCCAGCCAAAGGCGAACCCATTTTCACTCTGGCAGAAGATGAAGTTGAGATGGGTGTCGGCATTCATGGGGAACCAGGTCGGGCCAGGGAAAAACTAACCAGCGCCAATGAAATAGTCGATCGAATGCTGGAAGCTATTCTCACCGATTCCAAGCCGATATCAGAAACCGAAACTGCTGCCCCCATATTTAATAATGGGGATGAAGTGGCGCTGATGATTAATGGTTTAGGGGGTACGCCAATTTCCGAACTTTATCTGCTGTATGGCTATGCTCACCAACAGTTGGAAGCCAAAGGTATCAAAGTGTGGCGCAGCTATGTGGGCGAATATTGCACCTCATTGGAAATGGCCGGGATGTCAATTACCTTATGTAAGGTGGATGACGAGTTGAAAGACTTGTTGTTGGCACCAGCCGAGATTCCAATTCGGGTATTTTAGAGATAAAATCAAGAAACCGGGTTTCTATGAAAATTTTTGCAACAAGAGTGAATATTTCTCAAAGAAACCCGGTTTCTGTCGGATATGGTACGCCAGAAAAGAGATACCAAGATACCCATGTTCTCAATGGCTTTCGGAATTTTGAATTTTTTAAGTCATAACCTGATATAAAATGAATTGGAGTTATCATCATGTCTAAGCTTTTTGCTGTAGTAGTGGCAACTGTTCCAGAATATTACGACTATAAAAAAGCCCACCCAGAACACGATCGAGACCAGTTAGCATGGTTTCGCGAGCAACAGGAAAAAGGAGTATTGCTCTGCTGCGGGCCATTTTTGCCCCATGATGGCACGGGGATTTGGGTGATTCAGGCTGAAGACCTTGAAGCAGCGCAAGCGATTGTCAATGGTAGTCCCCGTGTGCGAGATGGTTTGCTCGCAGACTCGGCTAGAGTTGTAGAGTGGCAAGTTCATATTGGGAGCGATCGCTTTCTCGGCCAATAAGCATCCGCAGATAGAGGGGTAACAGTACAACAATATAGTAATCCAGCGCCCAGAAGTATTACCAATCCTGGAAGCGAACATCTTCAGCGATACCGGCGACTGCCTCACGTAATTCCACTTCCGTCTGCTAACCGTCAGACTCCGAGTCGGAGAAATCTGTGATAAAATTGAAGATTATTTTCTGGAGTAACTTATGATAACGACCAAATCTTTACCTTTGAGTTGGGAAGAACTACAACAACTCGCCACATTTGAGCGAGATACGGTGAACGGACCAACCAATTCCCAAACGAGACTACGCCTGTTTGGACAAGCAGAATCAGATGTGCGAGTTACTCTTTATCGCGATCATCATGCTTGGTGTCCTTATTGCCAAAAAGTGTGGCTGTGGTTANATAAAATTGAAGATTATTTTCTGGAGTAACTTATGATAACGACCAAATCTTTACCTTTGAGTTGGGAAGAACTACAACAACTCGCCACATTTGAGCGAGATACGGTGAACGGACCAACCAATTCCCAAACGAGACTACGCCTGTTTGGACAAGCAGAATCAGATGTGCGAGTTACTCTTTATCGCGATCATCATGCTTGGTGTCCTTATTGCCAAAAAGTGTGGCTGTGGTTAGAGGAAAAGCAGATTCCCTACCGTATTGAGAAAGTCACTATGTTCTGTTATGGAACGAAAGAAAAGTGGTATAAGCAAAAGGTGCCATCGGGAATGCTTCCGGCCCTAGAACTTGACGGTCAGGTAATTACAGAAAGTGATGATATCTTATTAGCATTAGAAGACGCATTTGGCCCATTAAATCAGGTAGGAATGGGCGATCGCCGAGCGTTACCTCTGCGTCAGCTAGAACGTCTACTCTTTCGTGGCTGGTGTACTTGGTTGTGCTACCCCACGCGATCGCAAAGGGAAGACCAACGCAGTCGAGAGCAATTTACCTCCATCGTAGCTCAAGTTGAAACTGCTCTAGCCAATACTCCAGGACCTTATTTTCTGGAAGAATTTGGTATAGTTGATGTGGTTTTTACTNGTTGTGCTACCCCACGCGATCGCAAAGGGAAGACCAACGCAGTCGAGAGCAATTTACCTCCATCGTAGCTCAAGTTGAAACTGCTCTAGCCAATACTCCAGGACCTTATTTTCTGGAAGAATTTGGTATAGTTGATGTGGTTTTTACTCCCTATGTCGAGCGGATGAATGCCAGCCTCTACTACTACAAAGGCTATTCATTGCGGGAAGAAAACCCAAAGCTCTCTGATTGGTTTGATGCTATGGAAACCCGATCCACCTATCGAGGAACACAAAGCGATTTTCATACCCATGCTCACGATTTACCACCGCAAATGGGTGGATGTTATCCTAACAAAGAATCTCAAACTGAGATTAATCAAAAACGAGTCGATAGCGGTCCTTGGTTCGGATTACCANTAACACCCAATGTTCGCCGGAAGAATCCCATCCTCTACTAATACAAAGGCTATTCATTGCGGGAATAAATCCCAAGGCTCTCTGATTGGTTTGATGCTAGGGAAACCCGATCCACCTATCGAGGAACACAAAGCGATTTTCATACCCATGCTCACGATTTACCACCGCAAATGGGTGGATGTTATCCTAACAAAGAATCTCAAACTGAGATTAATCAAAAACGAGTCGATAGCGGTCCTTGGTTCGGATTACCAGATGTGATATATCCAGAACCGGAAACGTCTCGAACGGAAGCTCTGCATCGGGTGCTAAAGCATCGTCATAATATCATTCGCGTTAATCCAGCAGACGATCGCCTTTTTGATGAAGCCTTGCGTTGCGCTCTGACTTACATGATGACAGGAGAACTCTGTCCGCCACCATCTGGTTCCGATCCAGCCATGCGTTACCTGCGCGATCGTATTAGTGTACCGAGAGATATGTCTATCTATGCCGGCAAACGACTCAGAGAAGCATTAGAAACCACGGCTGCTCTATCTGGCGATCGCCAAGGAAGACCAATTCCGGTGCGCGATAGGCGCGACCAAGATCCAGCTAATTTCAGCCAAATTTAACAATGGAGTGAGAATTCCCCTCTTCAAATCTTTGATTGCAGAGGGGCTATTCAGTTATCAGTTATCAGTTATTGGCGAACCCAGAAACCAGGTTTCTCGTAGATGTTTATTGTCAAAAACAATGATTTACTGTAGAAACCGGGTTTCTTTGCGTAAGTNCGCGATAGGCGCGACCAAGATCCAGCTAATTTCAGCCAAATTTAACAATGGAGTGAGAATTCCCCTCTTCAAATCTTTGATTGCAGAGGGGCTATTCAGTTATCAGTTATCAGTTATTGGCGAACCCAGAAACCAGGTTTCTCGTAGATGTTTATTGTCAAAAACAATGATTTACTGTAGAAACCGGGTTTCTTTGCGTAAGTGCTATTAAACTTTGGTGTTGAAGGCAAGAAAAAACCGAATTTACAGCAATGCATGAGGATGGTGAGGTACAGGTATTTGTAACACAAGCATCCTGCTTGTTACAGCCTTGAAGGCTGTGTTACCAAAATTACTAACAGACTTCTAGTCTTTATTTTGTACCTTACGCGCCTCCGAAATTGCTGTAATTTCAATCTGCTTCCCTTTTGCTTGACAAGAAAAAACTTATTGTTCCGAAAATTTTATCTAAATCGGTAATAGTAATTCTCAATTTGCTTTTTGTGAATTTATAGGNCACAAGCATCCTGCTTGTTACAGCCTTGAAGGCTGTGTTACCAAAATTACTAACAGACTTCTAGTCTTTATTTTGTACCTTACGCGCCTCCGAAATTGCTGTAATTTCAATCTGCTTCCCTTTTGCTTGACAAGAAAAAACTTATTGTTCCGAAAATTTTATCTAAATCGGTAATAGTAATTCTCAATTTGCTTTTTGTGAATTTATAGGATACTAATTTTCCAAATTGCCATCATTGTCCATCTGTTACTATCCCATACACGGGAAGTTCCTCGGCTTGATTTAGTGGACAGCAATCAACTCACGGAGACATTGCCCCCATCCCTCTCTAAAATCATTCTTTTTTGCTTCAACAATAACGAGAATTAGAAAACCCAAAACAGTTTTACCTAATTCTGATTTTGTTGAGAACAAGTAATCAGGCGTTCCATTTAGTTTAGCATCATAAGTTATGGACTTGTGGCTCCAAAGAGCATATTTGTCAATGAAACTTTTATAAACTTCTCTTAAAATTGGATAAATAATATTTTCGCATCTTGAGTATTCAGATGTGTATATATCCATGTTCTGTTCGCTGAATTTCAATTCCTTAACAAACAGATCGGAAGGTTTTAAATCGGTAATTTCAATAAAGTCTGCTTCCAAATACTTGATATTATACTCTTGTTGAACTTGAGCAATAGTTTTAGAGAAAGAGGAAGTACAAAAATTTATCCCTTAGTTTAGCAATACCTGGGTGCAAGGTTATGCGTTCGCGGAGCGTTGCGTCAGCAGTATCGCTCCCTCATTACTCTCAAGTGTTGATTAATAACTTACAGCGCTTTTCAAGTTGATGAACCACATCTTCACAACCAAAACCTAGTAGGGACTAACCATGGTTAGTCCCTACTGTGGTCTACTGAAATGAANTTTCAAGTTGATGAACCACATCTTCACAACCAAAACCTAGTAGGGACTAACCATGGTTAGTCCCTACTGTGGTCTACTGAAATGAAAACTGCTGTAAAATACTGTTCTGACACACCTAAAATGTTACAATAGTAAAAGTGCATTCCTTTTTTTTGATGATTAGTTAGAGAATTATAACACAAGAGTTACATTTTATCAACTTTCCCCTCACCTGTAAGAATTTTCTCTTGTGAGAATTAAACAACCCTACCGATTTTATGACCAGGGATAGTTCTTAATGAACAGAAAACTACTACAAAAATTAGCTATAGGTAAATTAATAACTATTGAAAATTTTATTAGCTAAAATCTCCCCCACAAATTATCCACCAAATCTAACCTTTTCCCCTAAAAATTAACAATGAACTTAGACATATCTCCAGCTTGGATTTCCCTCAAAACTGCAACAGTCAGTACAGTTATTACCTTTTTCCTCGGCATCGCCACAGCACGTTGGATGCTAGCATATCGTGGTAAAAACAAAGGACTAATTGATGCCATTTTAACATCCCCCCTAGTATTGCCTCCAACTGTCACAGGTTTTCTATTACTATTATTATTGGGTAGAAATGGTCCCCTCGGTCATCTACTCTCATCAATGGGGATAACATTAATTTTTACTTGGCCTGCTACCGTAATTGCAGCTACGGTTGTTTCATTCCCCCTGATGTACAAAACATCACTCGCAGCGTTTAATCAAATTGATACCAGTTTGCTTGCTTGTGCTAGAACTTTAGGCGCTTCAGAATGGAGAGTATTTTGGCGAATTCTCTTACCTTTGGCAAAACCAGGAATTATTGCCGGAACATTACTAGCTTTTGCCCGATCGCTCGGAGAATTTGGTGCAACTTTAATGTTAGCAGGTAGCATCCCTGGCAAAACCGAAACTATACCTATTGCTATATTCTTCGCTTCCGAAGGCGGAAATATGAAAGAAGCATTTATTTGGGTGTTAGTAATTTTAGCCATATCTCTTGGGGTGATAACTGGTGTCAACTTCTGGTCAGAATCTCAAATTAAAAANTTTTGCCCGATCGCTCGGAGAATTTGGTGCAACTTTAATGTTAGCAGGTAGCATCCCTGGCAAAACCGAAACTATACCTATTGCTATATTCTTCGCTTCCGAAGGCGGAAATATGAAAGAAGCATTTATTTGGGTGTTAGTAATTTTAGCCATATCTCTTGGGGTGATAACTGGTGTCAACTTCTGGTCAGAATCTCAAATTAAAAAGCGCATGGCACAAAAAACAGAAAAGCAAATTCTTGATGTGCGCTCTGTACCTAAAGTTCAAACAACACCTTTTACACTCAACTCCCGTACCCAGTCACAAAGTCTATTTGTAGATATCAAAAAGCAACTCCCTGGGTTTCTCTTAAATGTTGCTTTCAGTGCTAATGATAAACCATTGGGGTTATTAGGAGGTTCCGGTGCTGGCAAAAGTATGATCCTGCGTTGTATTGCTGGTTTAGAAACTCCGACTCAAGGACGCATAGTTTTAAATGGGCGAGTATTATTCGATGCAGAACAGAAAATTGATTTACCCAGTCGCGATCGCCACGTTGGTTATCTATTTCAAAACTATGCTCTTTTCCCCCATCTAACCGTTGCTGAAAATATTGCTTTTGGTTTACCTAGAGGTTTGTCCTCAAACGAGATTCAACAACAAGTACGAGCGCATCTCTTGGCAGTGCAGTTACCAGGATATGAAAAACGATATCCAGGGGAACTT